>JAEZRL010000376.1 GCA_023440945.1 Bacteroidota bacterium | reverse complement strand
CACGCCGTGCTTTTGTTATCAATGTTTTTGAAGATGGTGTAAGATCAGATTCCGATGACGTGTTGCTTCAGGGCGTGCCACCCATAAGAAAAGGAGAGAAGATGCAGGGACAGTTTTTTCCTTTGTTATTTGATGAAGGAAGCCAATCGTGATACAAACACCTTTGTTTCAAAAGGGTAAAATAAAATCCCAAAAAAACAATTACCTGTTGAGTTTGACATGGATGTTATAGATTAGCGTTCTGTTGTCAAAAAAATTGATTTTGACGTTTGTACCACTAAACCAAATCCTTTTTCCAATATGCCTAAAAACCCAAAACCTGCTTCACGCATTTCAAACGATCGTTTACAGCAAGAGCTTTTATCCGTTGTTACTAAATCTCTCAAGCCGAATAAAAAACAACAAGATGTAAAGGTATTTCAAAAAGTCTTTTTAGAGGAGAAAGATTTACAAAACGATAAAGAATCTAACCTTTATCAATTATTGCAGAAAGCATGGAAAGAAAAACATTTAATGTCCCTGAAAAATGATAGGTAAAGCTATTCAATCAAAAAGCCCTCTGTTTGTGGGGGCTTTTGTATAACAGAAGTCAATTCAATTCCAGGTTTTTTCGCCGTTCTTTATTTTATCCAGTGTTTCCTGGTATTGTTTTTTATCACCTTCAGGCGCAAGATCAACTGCTTTTTGTTCCCATGTTAAAGCTTCATCTTTTTTTCCGAGACGATATAAAATGTTTGCATAAGTATCCATGAACATTGGATTGTTACTGTTTTCTCCTGTTAAAGAACGTTTGCTCCATTCCAATGCTTCTTCAACACATTTAATATCACCACAGTTTTCAAAAACTGACCATGCATAATCATTTAATTGCCCCGCATTTAAATCTGCACCATATTTTTTTACATAATTCACAACTGCCATCTGATAATTATTCCAGTCTTTAATGTATTGATACCATATCACTTTTGCCTGTGCCAATGCTTCAGGTGCTTGTGCGGGATATTTTTTAGTAAGATTTTGCTCTATTGCATCCCAATCTATTTTTTTTGAGGCATCATTTGAAAAGTGTGTAAATATTTCTTCCCGCATAATGATTCTTTGCACAATAGATTCTGCAACATTTTTACCTAAAACTGCATCTACTTTTTCAGGATTTTTCAGCATGATAGAAAAACCTTTATCATTGCTGCTGTTGGTGAAGTTTGATAGAAGTTTCAAATTCTCTTTTGTATAGAGATCACTTTGGGTAGCAAGATATTCATTGCCAACAGCAGAAGCAGTACTCATATCATACGCATCCAAAGCAGCTAAAGAAAGTGCGTATAGCGAAGCCGGATCTTTTCTTCCATTTTTATAAGCACGCAATTGAGTATAATATTGTGTACTTGTATCCAAAGCATTTTTTGCTTTTGTAAGAAATGCTTCTGCATCGGATGAGCCAACTGCACGGTGAACAATTTCTCCCTGCGGATTAAAGAAAAGATAAGTTGGATAAGCACGAACTTCATATTTGTTAGCAATATCATGTCCTGATTGATACCAGCTTTTTACTTCATCATTATCAGAAGCAGTTGTGTCTAACTGAACCTTTACTGCAATGAATTTATCATTAAAAAAATTACCTACTTGTTCCAAAGGAAAAATGTTATTGCTCATAAACTTGCAGGGTCCGCACCAGGTGGTAAAGCAATCCATAAAAATGTATTTATTTTCTGCTTTTGCTTTAGCCTGTATTTCCGCCCAACTTGAATTATGTACAAAATGAATTCCTTTTTCCTGGGCAAAACAAAAAGCAGGGATAATAAATAGAAAGATTAAAAGGCGTTTCATCTGAAGATTTTTCATTGTTCTTAAGGCTAAATCTAACCTCGCAATTTTATCGCTTTGTTTTAAATGGTTGATCGTTCCCGGTTTCATAATGGTGTTTTTTATCATTAAAGAAGTTGTAATAAAGTGAAATGAAAATTACGGTTTTATTTTTTTTTATAATGGAATTTATGTTTGAATACAAATTGGTTCTTCTTCTATCACCTGGAATCAACGCAACACAAAGAAACATTCATGCATATTTTCAAATAGATAAGTATGAATTGGTACAATATTTATATCTCAGGCTACCTATTTACCACAGTCGCTACTTCTAATGAAGGACTAAAAACTTCTCCCTAAATACTCATCTTCCTTTTATTAAAAAAAGGTTAAACGGTAATATTTCTTGATAGGAAACTTAAACTACAAAAAAAGTTTCCATAGTTTTGCCCTCGCTTAAAAACATAAAGTGAGAGAAAGAATACAGCAGAAGGCCGAAGAGTTATTTCACAGGTATGGCGTCCGCAGCGTTACCATGGATGAAATTGCCACTCAATTAGGCATATCCAAAAAAACCATTTACCAATCCTTTGCAGATAAAGAAGAGCTTGTTGCTGCCGTATTTGGCGAATATATGGTTGCAAACAAGGAGAAATGTTTATCTGATAAAGCCGGCTCAAAAGATGCTATCCACGAAATATTTCTTGATTTGGATATGATGGATGAAATGCTTAAGGCAATGAATCCGTACATCTTGTACGATTTGGAGAAATATCATCCCGCCGTATTCAAAAAATTCATTGAATATAAACATCATTTCCTTTATCAATTAATAACAGAAAATCTAAAACGAGGCATTCGTGAAGAGGTGTACAGGGAAGATATTAATGTAGAGATATTAGCCAGGCTTCGTTTGGGCACTATTATGATGTCTATGAACATGGATGTTTTCCCCAAAGGTCAACACAGTGTTTTGGAAATTGAAGAAGAAATAGTGATGCATTTCATTCAGGGTATTGCATCTTCAAAAGGAAGAAAGCTTATTGAAAAATATAAGACGCAACGAAACAAAACAAAATCATTAGAAGTATGAAAGCGAAACAAAATATTTTATTCATCCTGCTTTCAATGTTGTTTTCAACAGCAAAAGCGCAAAAAGATTCTGTAGGACAAAGACATGAATTTTCACTTCAGCAATGTGTTGAATATGCACAAAAAAATAATGCTCAGTTAAAAAACACAATACTTGATCTGCGCATTCAGGAACAGGATAATAAAGCAATAACTGCTCAAGCTCTTCCTGCTGTAAATGGGAGCGGCAACATTACGGATTATGTAAAAATACCAACCACTTTATTGCCTGGAGAATTTTTTGGTGAACCTGGAAAGTATATTCCGGTAACATTCGGTACAAAATATAATGCTACTGCATCTGTAACGCTGCGTCAAATAATATTTGACGGGCAGGTGTTTGTTGGTTTGCAGGCGAGAAAAACTTCAATTGATTACTATCAGAAAAATATTGATATAACCAACGAGACCATCAAGGCAAATATTTACAAAGTTTATTACCAGCTTGTGGTTAGCAAAACGCAGATAGAACAGTTAAATGCAAACATTGAGCGTTTACAAAATCTTTTGCATGTAACAAGTGAATTGTATAAAAACGGTTTTGCAGAAAAGATTGATGTTGACAGAACAAATGTTCAACTGGCAAATCTTCAAACAGAAAAATCGGGTGTTGTTAACAGCATTAATAATGGTTATCTCGGATTGAAACTTTTGCTTGGAATGCCGGAGCAGGATACATTGATATTAACAGATGAAATAACAGAAGGTGAGGTAAAACAAGGTTTGCTGAATGATGGTTATCAATACAACGACAGAAATGATTTTCAACTGTTGCAGTTAGGTAAAAAGCTGAATGAATATAATATTAAGCGTTATAAATTAAGCGCCTTACCAACATTAAGTTTTGATGCTGCTTATACCAAACAGGCGCAGCGAACCAAGTTTGATATTTTTGGTCCGGGTAATTGGTTTACCACTTCTTATGTTGGATTGAATTTGTCCGTTCCGATTTTTAATGGGCTTTCAAAAGCAGCAACAATTGAAAAATCAAAACTTCAATTGCAGCAAACACAAAATCAAATTGAAGCTTTAAAGATCTCAATTGATAATGATGTAAAACAGGCCATTAATAATTTCCAAACTGCTATTTCAAATCTTGATTACCAAAAACAGAATATGCAACTGGCAGAGCAGGTGTATAACCAGGCGCAAAAAAAGTATGAAGCCGGAACAGGTGCACAGATTGATATTACGAATGCACAAACCGATTTAAGAGTTGCTCAAAGCAATTATACCAATGCATTATATAATGCCATTATTGCAAAAGTTGATTACTTAAAAGCAACCGGAAAACTATAAACGAAAACATTGTAAAGAATATATTATGAGAAAGATATTCAACATACTACTAATTAGCACAACCGCTTTTTTAGCTTCCTGTGCAGCAAAATCTGATAATGATCACAAGGATCAGTTGTCACAAAAGAAAACTCAGTTGGAAACACTGAAAAAACAGCAGGCAAAACTTACAGACCAGATCAACACTCTGCAGGCAGAGATACTCAAGCTTGATCCTTCTCTTGCAAAACAAGAAAAAGCAAAACTAGTAGCTGTAACCGCTGTAACGCCGGGAAGTTTTGCGCATTACATAGAATTACAGGGTAAAGTTGAAGCAAATAACATTGCTTATGTAACACCACGAAACGGAGTGGGCGGACAAGTGAAAGCTGTGTATGTTCAGCAAGGTGAATATGTAAATAAAGGACAGACTTTATTAAAGCTGGATGATGCGATTATTCGTCAACAGATTGAACAGGCACAAACACAACTTGCTTATGCAAAAGATCTTTATCAACGCAGATCAAATTTGTGGAAAGAGAATATAGGTACAGAAGTGGAATTGAACACTGCCAAAAACAATGTTGACCAGGCACAAAAACAACTTGATATTTTAAAAGAACAATTGGGTTTCACTAATGTTATTGCAGATATAAGCGGCGTTGCAGACGAAGTAACTATTCGTGTAGGTGAATTGTTTACAGGCAATCCTGCTGCAGGTCATATACGTATTGTTAATACAAGCAATCTTAAAATAACAACCAATGTTCCTGAAATATATATTGGACAGGTGAAAACAGGAACGCCGGCTATCATTACGTTACCGGATATTAATAAAACGCTCGATGCGAAGATCAGCATCACCGGCAAAGTGATTGATCCAAACTCACGTTCTTTTTACGCTGAAGCACGTTTACCTGAAAGCAAAGAATTTAAACCTAATCAAATTGCATTGGTGAAGATCGAAGATTATTCCGCACCTAAGGCTATAACTGTTCCTGTTAATACGGTTCAAACAGATGAGTCAGGAAAATTTGTAATGGTAGCAGCTAATGAGAACGGAAAATTAGTGGCCCGAAAGAGACAAGTGACTGCAGGAATGATGTATAGCGATAAAATGGAAATAAAGGACGGTTTACAAGCTGGCGATCAGGTTATAACAGAAGGCTTTCAGGGTTTGTATGATGGACAGTTTATAACAACGAGTATTTAATCACCGATTTTACTGGTGAGGACTGATCTTAAGCTATGAGCTGTGAGCTGTTAGTTTTGAGAAAGCAAAAAAAATCATTGCTGCATAATGATTATAAGTACAAGTGTGCGACGCAAGGGACGATGAGAAATGAACTAAAAGATGACTACATAATATTTCAAATTATTTTATGAGCGCATTAGAGAATTTAAAAGAAAACTTCAAGCAGTTTAAACCAACGAGCTGGAGTATCAATAATAAAACTTCAATATACCTTTTGATGCTGATCGTTAGTTTGGCGGGTATATTCGAATTCATAACAACGCCGAAAGAACAGTTCCCGGATGTAGTTATTCCGCAGATCTATGTTCAAACAATTTACGTGGGTAACTCGCCACGTGATATGGAGAACCTTGTTACAAGGCCAATTGAAAAACAGATAAAAGGCATAACTGGCGCAAAGATCAACAAGTTTACGAGCACTTCTCAACAAGATTATTCTGCTATTGTAGTTGAATTTGATACGGATGTAAAAACAGATGTGGCGCTGCAGAAAGTAAAAGATGCGGTGGACAAAGCAAAGCAGGATCTTCCAACGGATCTTACGCAGGAACCAACTGTTCTCGAAGTAAGTTTATCTGATCTGCCTGTGATGTATGTGAACATCAGTGGTAACTATGATCAGCAACGATTGAAAAAATTTGCGGATGATATGCAGGACAGGCTTGAAGATATTCCGCAGATCAACCGCGTTGATATGGTAGGTGCACCGGAAAGAGAATTCCAGATAAATGTTGACAACTACCGCATGCAAAGTGCAGGTGTAACATTTGATGATATCGCCGGCGCTGTTCAGAGGGAGAACATGGACATCTCGGGTGGTTTACTTGATGTTGGTGATATGAAGCGTAACCTGCAGTTGAAAGGACAGTTTAAAACAGCTTATGATATTCAGCAGGTAATAGTGCGCAACAGCACCGGTCACCCGATCTATTTAAAAGATATCGCCGAGATAAAGGACACTGTAAAAGAAAGAGAAAGCTATGCCAGGTTGAACGGGAATAATGTTGTTACACTTAATATTATCAAGCGTTCGGGTGAAAATCTTATACAGACTTCAGAAGATGTGCACAAGGCTGTTGAGGAAATGAAAGCCAACTGGCCGCAGGATGTAAAAGTGGTTATAACGGGTGATTTGAGTATCAAAACAAAAACATCTTTTAATGATCTTGTTAACTCTATCGTTATTGGTTTTATCCTGGTATTAATCATTCTCATGTTCTTTATGGGTGTGGTAAATGCATTCTTCGTTGCCTTATCTGTACCGCTGAGTATGTTTGTTGCCTTTGTGTTTTTACCTGCGGCAGGTGTAATAACCGGTTCAACTGTTTCGCTAAACTTTATCGTGCTGTTTGCACTATTGTTTGGATTGGGAATTATTGTGGATGATGCGATAGTGGTTATCGAAAATACACACAGAATATTTACACAGGGCAAAGGAAAAATAAGAGCACCACTCGCAGCAAAGATGGCAGCAGGCGAAGTATTTGTGCCGGTACTTGCCGGTACGTTAACAACTTTAGCACCTTTCTTCCCGTTGCTTTTCTGGCCGGGCATTATCGGAAAGTTCATGATCTATCTGCCAACGATGTTGATCTTTACTTTAACAGCATCACTCATTGTTGCGTTCATTATGAACCCGGTTTTTGCGGTAGATTTTATGAGTCATGAAGATGGGGAGAAGAAAGAATCGAAAACAGCGATCTTTAAAAAACCGGGTCTTTGGATAGCTCTTGCTCTTGCAGTTATTTTAGATTTAACAGGTGCAGCAACAAGTGCTTCGCAACAGCAGACAGCAGAAAATCCAAACATGTATTTCTTTTGGGGAAATTTACTAATACTGTTGGTATTATTAACGCTGCTTAATCGTTTTGTTTTGGATCGCGTTATTCATAATTTCCAGAACAAAGCTTTGCCCTGGATAATGAGCCACTACGAAAACTTGTTGCGTTGGGCTTTGAAAGGATGGAGACCTGTTTGGCTGCTTGTCGCAACATTTGGTTTGCTGATATTTTCGTTCATGTTCTTTGGAGCAAGACAAGTGCCGGTTGTGTTTTTCCCTAAAGGCGATCCCAACCAGGTATATGTTTATCTAAAACTTCCTGTAGGTACCTCTGTTGATTATACCGATTCTGTTACACGTGTTTTGGAAAGCAGGGTGTATAAGGTTTTGGGTATGGAGGATGGTAAAGAGAATCCTGTTGTGGAAAGTGTAATTTCAAACGTAGCTGTTGGCGCAGCAGATCCGAATAGTGGCGATTATAGCACAAGAAGTGAGTTAGGAAGAATACAGGTTTCTTTTGTTGATTATGAAAAACGGCATGGCGTTCATACAAGTCTTTATCTCGATTCTATCCGCCATGTAATGAAAGGAATTCCCGGTGCAGAAATTTCCGTTAACCAGGAGGCAAGTGGTCCGCCCACCGATCCGCCGGTTAATATTGAAATAGCAAGCGAAGATTTTGACGATCTTACAAAGACTGCTGTTGCATTGAAAAATTATCTCGATTCAATCCAGGTGCCTGGTGTAGAGGAATTGAAGATGGACGTGGATCTTACAAATCCTGAAATAAGTTTAACTGTCAATCGTGAACGTGCCCAGATAGAAGGGGTTTCTTCTGCACAGATTGGTCAGCAGATAAGAACAGCTTTGTTTGGGCGTGAAGTATCAAGAATAAAAGAAGGTAAAGATGAATACAAGATACAGTTGCGCAACAACGAAATACAGCGAAAGAATCTTTCCGAATTGCTAAATATGAAAATTTATTTCAGGGATATGGCAAGCGGAGGTTTCAAAAGTATTCCCATCAGTAATCTGGTTGACTTCGATCTTACAAGTACACTTGGAAGTGTAAAAAGAAAGAATCAAAAACGCGTTATCACTTTACGTTCAAATGTATTAACTACACAAGGTTACACGCCTACTGCCGTAAACCAGCAAATCGCCGGTTATATTGATCGCTTCAATCAGCAAAAACCGGATGGCGTTACCATTAAACAAACCGGTGAAGGTGAGCAGCAGGCTGAAACAGCGTCTTTCTTAAGTAAAGCTTTGGTGATTGCATTGTTGCTGATACTTTTCATTCTTGTAATTCAATTTAATTCTATCAGCAAATCCGTTATCATTCTTACAGAAATTATCTTCAGTATTATTGGTGTATTACTTGGTTTTGCACTGACGGGAATGGAAGTTTCGGTGGTTATGACAGGTGTTGGTATTCTTGGTTTGGCGGGTATTGTTATCAAGAATGGTATTCTTGTTATTGAGTTCACAGATGAGTTACGAGCCCGTGGTATGAAAACAAGAGAAGCTGCTATCCAGGCCGGTAAAACACGTATCATTCCGGTTATGCTAACAGCACTTGCCGTTATACTTGGTTTAATACCATTAGCTATCGGTTTTAACATCAACTTTGTTACGTTGTTCTCTGCACTTGATCCGCATATTTTCTTTGGTGGTGATAATGCAGTGTTCTGGAAACCCTTGTCATGGACGATTATCTTTGGCGTTATGTTCGCCTTCTTTATGACGCTCGTTATTGTGCCAAGCATGTATATTATAGCAGAACGTTTAAAACGTCCTATGCGCAGAGTTTTTGGTGGTAAATGGGTTTCATTCATGGGTATTCCGCCATTAACATTTATCTTCCTTATCATCATGATCCCTGTTACACTTGTTGTACATTTAATGGATGTGAGAAGAAGAAGAATGAGGCTTGCAACAAGCACCAAAGTGAACAAATCCTTTATAGGCAGTTGGTTCTAAATTTATAAAATAGGCAAGGCCGGTTATGCAATTAAATTTTTTATTGTGTAGCCGGCTTTTGTATTTCAATTTGGCTTTGCTTGCGTCGCACTTTTGTACGTTTTGTTCTTTGTTGATCAATAGTGATCTTTGTATTCAATCATACCCTTGAGATAATATCATCTCAATTCATTTTAATTATTCGAACCTGAAAAGGTCATTTGTTTATAGAATAACTAAAGCGCTATAAACGTGTGGTTCCGGAAGAAGTGGGATATTCTTCCATGAAGCTGAACTTGCTTCAATTCAATCTTCAATCTTCGTATTTGGTAAGGTTAATTTCAAGGTTAAAAAACCAAGTATTCCGGCAACTAAAGAAGAAAGTAATATAACCAGTTTTGCATTATTGATGTGTGTTTGATCATCAAATGCAAGTAATGTTATAAAAATAGACATTGTAAAACCAATTCCGCCCAAGAGCCCTGCGCCAAAAATATTTTTCCACTTGAGATCATCAGGAAGTTTACATATACCTACCGAAACTGCAAGAAGTGTGATAAAAAATATACCTATTGGTTTGCCTGCAATAAGCCCGATTGCAATGCCAAGACTATAATTCTGTGAAAGTGTTTCTACAAGATTACTATTTAAAATAATTGCAGTGTTTGCCAAGGCAAAAATGGGAAGTATAATAAATGCCACCGGTTTATGTAAAAAGTGCTGCAAAATATAGGAAGGTGATCTTTCATCACCATTACCAAACGGTATTGCAAAAGCAAGTAATACACCGGTTATAGTTGCATGAACACCTGAATGCAACATGAAATACCACATGGCAACTCCACCAATTAAATAAGGAGCCAGGTTTCGAATTTTTATTCTGTTAAAAACAAGCAATAAGGCAAAAATTCCAAGCGAGATAAAAAGGTTTGTCCAGTCTAAGGACTGTGTATAAAAAATAGCGATGACCAGAATGGCGCAGAGATCATCAATCACTGCCAACGCAGTTAGAAATACTTTTAATGATGCTGGAACACGGCTTCCCAGCAATGACAAAATGCCCAATGCAAAAGCAATATCTGTTGCCATCGGGATACCGGCACCTGATTGTGTAGGTGTTCCATAATTGAAAAGAAGATAAATCCCTGCGGGAACAATTACCCCTCCCAAAGCAGCAAAAAGCGGTAATAAAGCATTTCTGAAATTAGAAAGTTCGCCTTTGTAAATTTCTCTTTCCAGTTCAAGGCCAATGAGCAGAAAGAAAATGGCCATAAGTCCATCGTTCACCCAAAGCTCAATAGGAAGTCCTGCAAATTTTGTTTCCCAGAAATGATGGTAATCTGCACCGATAGCAGAGTTAGCAATAACGAGTGAAATAATTGTACAGGCAATCAATATTAAGCCCCCTGCTTTTTCACTTTCAAAAAACTCTTTAAATAATTTTGTTGACTTCATCAATTTTTACAGACGTTTATTATGCTTCTTCAGAAAAAATATTGCAAACTCAAAAATACAAAGCAGAAGGTATAAAGGTAGCGATACAATACACATTTCAACCCTCATCTCGGCTTCATAGCATTACCGAACGATGAACGTAGTGCGACGCAACGATCTATCATTGAAATACAAAAGCCGGCTTCATAAAATCACTTTGCTTCGTATAAGAATTGAAAGGTATCACCATCGAACAAACCTTTGTCGCTGAGTTTTAAATGTGGTATTACAAGCAGGGCCATAAAACTCAATGTCATAAAGGGTGCGGCAAGTATGCTGCCCGCATCTTTCGCCATTTTATCTATTGCAGTGTAGGCCGCTGCAACTTTGTAACCATCTTCTACACTCATTAAACCTGCAACAGGTAAAGGCAGAATTTCTTCATCATCAGCAGCTACACAACTAACGCCGCCCCTTTCACGGATAACGAGATTGACCGCTTTCGCAAGACTGTTATCATCCGTTCCTACAGCTATAATATTATGACTATCATGTGCAACAGAGGAAGCAATAGCACCTTCCCTTAATCCAAAATTTTTGATGAATGCTTTAGCAACAGGTGCATCGTAATAACGATTTATAACAACAAGTTTAAGCAAATCTGTTTCTGTATCGCTTATAATATTGCCTTCTGCAATTTTTGGCTGATACAATAATTTGTTGGTGATGAGTTGTCCGTCCAACGCTTCCATTATCGGGAACTTATTGTCAAAAAAAGAGTAATCACCGGTAAACATTTTCAATTGTGCAGTATCGATTTCACTACAATTAAAATTGTTGATGCTGTTAACTTTTACAGAATCAATTAATGAGCTTCCATCTTCACCTACGAGTTGTCCGTTAATATATGTTGCCGCAACTTCAAAATTTTCAAGGTCGGTGGTAATAATAAAATCTGCCGGATCGCCTTCCTGCAATAAACCAACATTCAAATTATAATGTTCAACCGGATTTATACATGCTGCACGTAATACTTTAAACACATCAATACCTTTTGCAACAGCTCTTGCGCAAAGCTGATTAATATGGCCTTCCGCCAAACTATCGGGATGTTTATCATCGCTGCAAAACATCATTTGTTTATAATGAACATCGAGCAAACCGATCAGTGCTTCAAAATTTTTGGCTGCGCTTCCTTCACGTATCAAAATCTTCATGCCATATTGCAGCTTATCCAATGCTTCTTCTGCTGTAAAACATTCATGATCTGTACTGATGCCTGCCTCGATATATTGCTTTGCTTCCTCGCTTCTTAACCCCGGTGCATGTCCATCAACCGGTTTTCTCAAAGCATGTGCGGCCGCAATTTTTTTCATCACTTCTTCATCTTTATGCAGAACGCCGGGAAAGTTCATCATCTCGCTTAAATATTTTATCTCGTCCTTCTGCAATAAATGTTTTACATCTTCACTTGTTAATGCAGCGCCGGCAGTTTCAAAACTTGTCGCAGGTACACAACTTGGTGCGCCAAAATTGAATTTGAAATTGACCTGCTTACCGTTTTCGATCATAAACTCAACACCTTTCACACCGAAAACATTTGCTATTTCATGCGGATCGCTTACGGTTGCTACAGTGCCATGTACTACGGCAAGTCTTGCAAATTCGCTTGGCACCAACATACTGCTTTCTATGTGCACATGACTATCAATAAAACCGGGCAAAATATATTTTCCTTCTGTTTCAGCGGAAAATTCTATTTCTGTTATCGCTTTTATTTTTCCATTTTCAACTGTTATTTCCGTAGGATAAATTTTTTGTTTCCAAACATCTGCTAACAGACCTTTTACAGAAAAATTTTCAGATGGCATAAGGGAGATAAACTTTGTTGTGCCTGCAAGTTAATGAATGCGGAAAGAAAGTATTGTTTATACACAAATGAAAAACCGGCCATGTAGAAACACAGCCGGGTCCAACTAACGATTGCTTGCCTATTTATAAGTTTGTATGATCTTATCAGATTTTATGCAATAACTGCAGCTTCTTCCGTTACAGCATTAACAATATTTGTGCTTCTGTATGCTGGTAATTCATTTTTTACCGTTGTCAAAAGGCTTTGAAAAATAAATTCAGGTGCGGAGCTTTTAATTCCTTTCAACCATGTTACTAAGTCGTTATCATTACCACTGCGGATCATCCATATTGCACTCATATTCATTTCGTGTGGAGGAATACTTTTAACCAAACGTTCGTTAAGTGCAATAATTTCTTCATCAGTGTAATGCTTCCATAATGCCTGGTTTAAAACAGATTCTTCTTTTGCCATGTGCTTAAGATTGAAAACCATAAACTCAACCCATGTTTTGCTGATAGCAGAACCTGCTTCAATTCTTTCCGCAGAAAAATTGAGATTGCGATAGATGTTTATCAAATTTTTTAAGCGGTTACTCAGGAGATGATCTTCCACGTGTTCATTTTCAAACTGCTCAGCAAGTGCAGGTTCATACACCTGCAGTGCGGGGTTTATAAATTCATCTTCGTGATGCGCATGTTGTTCAAATGCATGCAATACCGTTTCTGTTTTTTCTAAAGCAATTTCAGCTTCATCTGTATTGGCAAAATAAGTTTGCTGAATGCATAGCGCCGTATCATATAACATAGCACGTAGCGCTTTATGAATTAAATAAAAACCGTTGTAGCGAGGCATATTAGGTAAGTTTTTCGTGTTAACAATGATGACGTAAAACTGCTCAATAATTTTTTGTGAGAAAAGAGTTATATGAATGAGTTGTAAGATTTATAGAATGAAATGATGCTTCTGTATCATGCATTATGTAATTAATATATCAACGGTCAAATAAATCTCAACGGCAATAAAATAAAAAAACCTTCTTAAGTTTGAAAAGGTTTTTATCACGCAATGTTTAGAAAAATCATTCACATTTTTACGCCGCTGGTACTTTTTGTACTTTACCTGGTAATCATTATTATCAAACTAAATCTAAATGGGCAAAATTCACCGGAAGCACTTGAAATTTTCACCATTCCATCTGCTGTAATCATCATCAGCGCCATCATACTCGATGCAGGTTGCCGTTTTGTTTTTTCCAATAAAACCGGCTGGATATGGTTAACAGAAATAATCATTCTGCTCATAGCCGTTTATCTTTGGGTTATACAATAAAAAGTTTTTTTTGACGAGCTTCATCTCTTTACTCATCGTCTGTTGTGTCACTCACTTCAACGTTCTGAATTATATTAAGCAGTAAACTATAGTGTAAAACCTTTTCAATTTTTACATGATAATAGTATTTCTTTGTTGTATAAGATTTGTGCAATGAGTATCAATTTTCCAACTGTAAAATGGGCTAATGGTTCAAACATATACGAAGTGAATGTTCGTCAATATACCATTGAAGGAACATTTAATGCATTTGCCAAGCATCTGCAGCGATTGAAAGATATGGGAGTAGAAATATTATGGCTTATGCCCATAACACCTATAAGTGTAGAAAAACGGCAAGGCTCATTAGGAAGTTATTATGCATGCAGCAGTTATGTTGAAATAAATCCCGAATTTGGAACACTTGCTGATTTCAAAGCATTGATAAAACAGGTTCATCAATTAGGAATGAAGTTGATTATTGATTGGGTGGCTAATCACACAGGCTGGGATCATCACTGGAGGGATGAACATCCTGAATGGTACATAAAAGATGCCCAGGGAAATTTTACTGATCTGCATGGATGGAAAGATGTTATTGATCTTGATTACAGCAACAAGCAGATGCGTAAAGAAATGATAAAAGCTATGCTGTATTGGATAAGAGAAGTGGATATAGATGGTTTTCGTTGTGATATGGCGCATTTGGTGCCGTTGGATTTTTGGCAGCAGGCGCGTAAACAATGTGATGCCCTGAAAGATCTATATTGGTTGGGCGAATGTGAAGTAGAAGAATACAATAAAGTTTTCGATGCAACTTATGGCTGGGAATGGATGCACATAACAGAAAGATTTGTACAGCATTCTGCAGACCTTGATGCAGTGAAAAAAGTTTCAGATAAGTATCGTCAATTGCCTGCAGGTACAAATAAACTTTTGTTTACTTCCAATCATGACGAGAATAGCTGGAACGGAACGGAATATGAAAAATATGGTTATGGTGCAAAAGCTTTTGCCGTATTTACATGTTGCTGGCCCGGTATTCCGTTAATTTATAGTGGTCAGGAATTACCGAATACAAAACGGCTTTCTTTTTTTGATAAAGATTTTATTGATTGGGAAAACCAGGATATTATTCTGCACAATTTTTATAAATCATTACTTAAATTAAGAAAGACAAACAAGGCGTGTTATCCGGTGGCGCAATTCGAATATTTTGATGTTGAATATAAAGACAAAATAGTGGCTTTCTTTCTTACACAAAATGACGTTCAGATAATTGCTTTGTTTAATTTTTCTGCAGAAGGACGATTGAAATTTTCTGTTACAGATAAAAGGATAAAGGGAAACTACCGAAATGTTTTTTCGGGTATTGAACATTTATTTGATGCTACCATATCTTTTGAAATGCAACCCTGGGAATATATTGTTTACCAAAAAAGTAAGTGATAATTTTTCTGCTCGGCAACGGAAAGAACGTTGAAGTGAGTGACACAACTAAAGCTTAATTACCGCATTGTAGCTAAGTTTAAAAATGTGTTTTTCTTTATATACTAGCTCAAATGCCAGCGAATGAGCGTTCATTAACCGTAGTGATCACATTTTTTAATTTGTATTTAATCTTCTGTATAGAATAGAAAATATTTTTGATGCATCTTTACAAAGAAGTTTATAACTTTCCTAAACCAATATCTGATATATGAAAAAACTTTACTTAAAAGCTCCATTATTTATTGCCCTTTTTTCTTCATTCATAACTTTTGCTGCTCCACCGAACAATGATGATTGTGTGAATGCAACAGCTCTCCAGTTTAATATTGCTGCGAATGGAACCACCATTGGTGCTACACAAAGCATGGCGGGTGCAAGTTGTGGTAATTTTACCGGCGATGCAAACGATGACGTGTGGTATAAATTTACTGCTGTGTCTCTTGGAAGTGCAATTATAAAACTTTCAAATGCATCTTCATCTTTTGATGCTGTGCTTAATGCTTATACAGGAAGTTGTGGTGCTTTAAACCTTATTAGTTGTGCTGATGCTGCGGTGGAAGGTGAAGATGAAACAATGATCGTAAAGAATCTTACACCAGGACAGGTTATTTATGTAAGAGTCTATGGTTTTGGTGGTGCAGGTACAGAAGGAACTTTCAATGTAACCTTATCCGGTTCTGCTTTACCGGTAACTATTCGTGATTTTTCTGTTGAAAGTAAAGGCGGCAGAAACTTCTTGTTCTGGAGTACAGTTACAGAACAAAACACGAAGAAATTTGAAGTGCTTCATTCGACGGACGGTTTGAAATTTAAAACGATCGGTGAAACTTCTTCAAAAGCATTTAATGGTGTTAGTGATAAACAACTTACTTACAACTTTATTGATAACAGTGCTGTTAATGGCAATAACTATTATAAACTGAAGCAAGTGAACACAGATGATGAAGTTGCTTTCTCGAATGTTGTTGCTGTAAAAGTGGATAAAGCAGTAAATGCAAAAGCTGAAATTTATCCTAATCCTGTTAAAGGCGGCCAGTTAAAAATACGTTTGAATTCTTCTGTGATCAGTGGGGATGTTTCTGTTGTGGTAACAGATATTTCAGGCAATACTGTTTTACAAAGAAAGATAACCATTAACTCAGATGAACAGTCTTTAAACGTTTCTTCATTGCCTAAAGGAAATTATTTTATAAAAGCAGTATCAGATAAAGGAGTGGCTATATTATCAGAAAGGTTTTTTAAGCAATAGGTTTAGAAATGGGTTTAATAATCAAGGCATGGAACGCGAATGTTTCATGCCTTCGTGTTTACGATAATGAAGAAATTGCGTGTGCAAAATCAAATAAACTGTTGAAGCGTACATCAATCAATTCATGTGGAAAAGGAGTTTCAGGATTGGTAGTTGCAACAAAAACAGTGTACATGCCGGCATTTTTTCCAAATTGCATATCGCTTAATTTATTACCTACCATAATGCTTTTTGAAAAGTCTATTTGCGGAAACAATGTTTTTGCTTGTTGCGCCATTCCTTGATTAGGTTTACGATTGATGCTTTTATCATCAAGATCAGGACAAAAAAATACTTTGTCAATACGACCGCCCTGTTGTTGGATATTTTCAAGCATATAGTCGTGAATATCTTCCAGATCTTCAACTGTCATCAAACCTTTGCCGATACCTTTTTGATTGGTCACCATAACGATAATGCCAAAAATATCAGCAAACGTTTTCATTGCATTTTTTACTGTTTCATAAAAAATAAATTCGCTGCGGTTACGGATATAATCGCCTTTCTTTTCTTCATTAATAACACCGTCCCTATCTAAAAATAATGTCCAGCTTTTATTAATATTAACAAGATTCAGCATGAGTTTTTATTTCAATTCCTTTTGGGCTCTTTCGTAATCGGCAGGAATGCCAATGTCTATAAAATATTCATCCTGAATTACGCCAAACATCTTTCTTTTATCAAACAATGCTTCGAGATAATCTTTTTCAAAAGAAAATTTCTGTGGAAGGTCTTCCTGTAAAAAACGGTCCACATTTAATGCATATAAACCCCCATTGATAAGTCCTTCTTTATAGAATTGTTTTTCTCTGAAATTTTTTATGGAACTGTCTTTATTCAATTCCACTACACCATAACGATCGAAGTTGTGCATTGGTTTCAAGGAAAGCGTACAATCGGCATCCTTATCCAAATGAAATGAATATAGATGTTCAACACTTGCTTTGAATAAAGTATCGCCATTAGTTACAATAACATTTTCACCGTAGGCTTTGCTGCAGCTTAGTTTTATAGCACCACCTGTACCCAAAGGCTCTTTTTCAATTACAAATTCAGCTTTTAGACGTGGATAATGAAGCGATAGATATTTACTAATCTCTTCATGTTTATAACCTAAAGAAAAAATAAACCTTTCAATATTTTGAGTTTCAAAATAATCAATAACATGTGCAATGAATGGTTTGCCATTAACAGGTGCCATACATTTAGGCACATCAGCAACAACAGAACGCAAACGTGTTCCCAAACCGCCAGCAAGAATAATCACTTCATTCACTAAGGAAAAATTTTTTCTTCCACCAATTCGCAAATGATATGGCCGATCATTATATGACTTTCCTGTATACGTGGCGTAACGTTTGATGGTACATTGAAAAGATAATCACTTAATTCTTTCATCTTTCCACCTGTTACACCTGTAAAACCCATGGTTATCACGCCTTTTTCTTTTGCAGTTTCAAATGCAGTAAGAATATTGGAAGAATTACCGGAAGTGCTCAATCCTATCAGCACATCACCTTTAACCATTAACCCGTCAACAAGTCGTGAATAAATAACATCATAACTGTAATCATTTGCCACAGCGGTTAAATAAGATGTATTGCAATGCAGTGCTTCAGAGGGTAATGCTTTTCTATTCTTATAAAAACGTCCTGAAAACTCTGCTGCCAAATGCTGTGCATCGGCTGCACTGCCCCCGTTACCACAGAAAAAAACTTTCTTTCCGTTGTTGAATGCATCGGTAATAACATTCACCACCTCTTCTATTTTTTGCTGCATCGCTTCATCATTCAGTATCTGTTGTTTTACCTGAATTGATTCTGCGATAACATTTGATATTCTATCTTTCATAGTTGTGAAAACTAAAGTATAAAAACTAAGAACTTAATCTGAATTCAGCATTGCCGTTCAAAGCGTTATTGCATCGTCCACGTTGTTAGACCATTTTTTGCAAACTGGTATGGACGAATAACACCGCCAAAATTATTCAATGCTTCCATAACCTTGTATCTCGTATTGCCGGGGCAATAAAAAGTCATAAAGCCACCACCGCCAGCACCACTTATTTTTCCGCCGGTTGCACCTGCTTTTTTTGCTCCCTCATAAATTTCTTCAATTGCACTATTCGAAATATTGTGCGCCATATTTCTTTTTTGTTTGAAACCATAATCAAGTATTTCACCAAACTCATGCAATCGGCCTTTCAGCAATGCTTCTTTCATCATTCTTGCCTGCTCTTTCAAATGATGCATCGCTTCAATCGATTTCTCATTCTTTTCATTCACATTCCTCTGTTGTTCTTTGATAATAGTTGCAGACTCCCGGCTTGTTGCAGTGAAATAAAGCACAAGATTATTTTCAAGCTCGTTAATATATTCTTGTCTTATACGCAACGGGTTTACAATCACTTTATCATCGCTATAGAATTCCATAAAGTTTACACC
>JAEZRL010000369.1 GCA_023440945.1 Bacteroidota bacterium | reverse complement strand
CGCCTGAGGAAGGAAGACAACTTGCTATAAAGATGGCAAGACTGGTTATTAAAGCAACACAACCAGATGTATCTGTTCGCGAAAAGTTAAGACCAGTATATGCAGAAGATCCTTCAATGCTTATTGCTATTGGACAAACAGTAGCTATAGAGTTTGCCACAATAGCTGCGGCAAACAATTACTGGAAGAAGTAAAAGGTTCTATATATCTCTTTTTTGTAACAATGAAAATAAGGCGTACAAGTGAGTGACACAACGAAGACGCCATAACTTACAACTGCCGGTAACAAAAAAAACTATTCCTCTAAATTATTTTCATCAACCTTACCTGTAAAGATGGATGACATTTGTTTTGCCTGGTATATGTTACGGTTAAATTTATTACCAAGCACAATAATGGTTGCAGTATCCTGCACCAAACGTGTGAAGGAAGTATTGGTTCCGTGCCACCTGCCATTATGGTAAATTAATGTGTCGCCATCATTAAAATAAAGACGCCAGGCATAACCATAATTATGCATTGATGGTCGCTCATGACTGCGTGGTATAAAAGCAGTATCAAGCGTTGCTTTTGAAACAAAACTTTGTTCGTACAAAGCCTTGTCCCATTTAAAAAGATCTCTCACTGTGCTGTACACATTTTTATCTCCATAAGTACAATCGAGATGATCCATCGGATAAGGACGATTGCCTATATAAGTGGGAACATAATTGGCTGTATCCTTTATAGAGAAAACATAAGTATCTGTCATTCCAAGGGGTGTGAACACACTGTCTTTCATATACTGCGGAAACGGCTGGTTCGTGACTTTTTCAACGATGAGTGCAAGCAAAACAAAATTGGTATTACAGTAATGAAAAGCCCGGTCAGGCAAACTCATTACATTAGGCTGATGCTTTATCATAAAATCAACCACATCCTCGTTGGTTGCTTTCACTCTTTTATCCCAATCCTTATCCATAAAATAAAGATAATTGGGCAAGCCACTTCTGTGATCGAGCAGCATTCTTATAGTGATGCCTTTATAAGGTAATTGCGGAAAATATTTTTGCAGCGAATCATCCAAAGATAATCTTCCCTGCTCCCATAAACGCAACACGGTCATACCGGTAAAAGTTTTGGAAGTTGAAGCAAGATGAAAAGGTGTATAGGGAGTGATTGAATCTTTTGTTTTGAAATTGACGAAGCCATGATAATCTTCAAAAACAATCTGCCCGTTTTTTGCAACAAGAATGCTACCACTAAAACCTGTTCGCACCAAATGCTTTTGATAATATTCATCTGCTGCATCGTGATAATAACTTAGTTCAGCAGGTGATAAAGTGCGAAAAGCATAAGCTGGTTCAACAGGATCCGGTAAACTTTTAGAGCGGGCTTTTTCTGCAGCCGATTTGCAACTCATTAAATAAAATCCGGCGATAATATATAGTGTATAGAATATTGCTTTCATAACGATTCGAGGTGCGCAAAAATAGGGGAATTGATGTGATATAAATTTGTTAATGTATTACTTGTAACGATACCTTTACAACGCTTCTGTTATACTCATGGCAATAATATTATTTGATAATAACGAAAGACAAAAATTATACCCTTTAACATTAACAAGGGCTGTTGCTGATATACAAACAGGTATTTATACTTTTAAAGAAAGATGGCAACTGTTGAGCAATCAGTCAGTGTATGTGTGCACGCAACCATACTTACAATGCTTGTACGAAGCAGTTCCGTTGGGCACACATACATGGATTGATGCATCTTCAATTATTAACGATGAAAGAACTGTTCAGCAAATATTGTCGTTGAATGAAGGAGCAGCCGTTTTTGATAGTAAAGGTTTTATTGCCGCCCAATTAACCATTGAAAATATTGCAGAATTTTTGCATAGTCCTGATGCATTTGTTTCTAAAATCTACCAAGTGCAGGATGTAAAGCGATTGAAATATTTACATGAAATATTTCAGCATAATCATGCTGCTATTGAAAGAGATTTTTTGTTAGCTACAAAAGATAAAACTTCTGCAAAGCCTTCTTCAACCAATAATATTATTGCAGCGGAAAAAATTTTTATAGAAGAAGATGTGCAGGCAGAATTTGTAACTATCAATGCTTCAACGGGCCCGGTTTATATTGCAAAGAATGCGGTATTGATGGAAGGAAGTTTAATAAGAGGTCCTTTTGTTTTGGGGGAAAATGCAGTGTTAAAAATGGGTTCAAAAATCTATGGTGCAACAACTATTTCACACGATTGTACATGCGGTGGTGAAATAAAAAACGTAGTAATGCATGCGTACAGTAACAAAGCGCATGAGGGTTATTTAGGAGATTCGGTTATTGGCTCGTGGTGCAATTTAGGTGCAGGAACAAGTAACAGCAATGTAAAGAATACGGCAGGTAATGTTAAGCTTTGGAATGATTATGAAAACGATTTTATAATAGCTGGCTTAAAGTGCGGATTGATTATGGGTGATTATTCACGAACAGCTATCAATACTTCTGTTAATACCGGAACAGTTGCAGGAGTTTGCTGTAATATTTTTGGAGAAGGATTATCACCGAAAGTGATCGAAAGTTTTTCGTGGGGAATGCATCCATCGAAAAAATATGAGCTTGAAAAAGCATTGAACGATATTGATAACTGGAAGAAAATGAAACATCAGTTATTAAGCAATGAGGAGCGAGAAGTTTTGCAATATATCTTTGAGCAATTTTCAAAATAACCATTATGAGAAAACAAATAGCAGCAGCTAACTGGAAGATGAATTTAACGCTTCAAAAAGGTGAACAATTATTAGATGCAATCTTACCAAAACCACATGAATTAACAGCAGATCAGGAAGTAGTTTTTGCCGTTCCTTTTCCTTACCTGGCAATGGCACAGCAAAAGATTAACAGCAAGCAAAATGTGTTCATCGCTGCACAAAATTGTTACAGCAAAAAATCAGGTGCTTACACCGGTGAAGTTTCTGTAGAAATGCTTCAATCGATCGGTATTCAATTCGTATTGTTGGGACACAGTGAAAGACGTGAATATTTTAATGAAAGTAATCAGCTACTTGCAGACAAAGTAAATATCAGTATCGAAAATAATATCACACCCATTTTTTGTTGTGGCGAACCTTTGCCTGTACGTGAAGAAAATTCACAAAATGCTTTTGTTTCAAAGCAATTACAGGAATCGTTGTTTCAATTGAATGAAGAACAAATACAAAAAATTGTCATCGCTTATGAACCGATATGGGCAATTGGTACTGGTAAAACAGCAACAAGTGAACAGGCGCAGGAAATGCATGCATTTATTCGTTCTGAATTTGAGAAAAAATATGGAAAAGAGGTTGCAGATAATATTTCCATTTTATATGGTGGAAGTGTAAAAGCAAATAATGCAAAAGAAATCTTTTCACAACCCGATGTGGATGGCGGCCTCGTTGGTGGAGCTTCTTTAAACGCAGATGAATTTGTTACCATAATCAAGAGTTTGAAAAAATAATTGCTGCAGAAGATTTATAAAAAGATGCATCTTTTAATAAGATTCATCTTTTTTCTTTTTCATAAATATTTAAAGCGTTTACTAAATGAACTGGATGATATTAATTATTGCCGGGTTTTTTGAAGTGGGATTTGCGACCTGCCTGGGTAAAGCAAAAGAATCTTCAGGCTCTGCTGCAACATTCTGGTTCATTGGTTTTTTAATCTGCTTAAGCATAAGTATGATCTTATTATATAAAGCAACCCAAACTTTACCAATCGGAACTGCTTATGCAGTGTGGACTGGAATCGGTGCCGTTGGGACGGTGCTTGTTGGTATTTTTGTTTTTAAAGAACCAACTGATCTGTGGCGAATCGTTTTTCTTTCAACACTAATCGGTTCTATTATCGGATTGAAAGCAGTTTCTCATTAAGAAGATTTGTATTCTCGTTACCGGATTTTAAGCCTCAGTTTATAAAAGCAGATTCCAAGATTTCTTTTATAAACTCTTGCTCTCTTCCATAACAGAGAAACAATATCGGAACATAAAGTTCTTACCCTAAATATTTTGATTAATTACAAATAAGAGTAGTTTTGTTACAGACATAGAAATCTGCACTCTGTAAAACTGCAAAAGCCAAAACATTTCATTTTTCTCATACTAAAACAAAAGAGTGGGAGCAATACATTCGTTCAAATTCTATTACAACGGGCAATATTATTATCCTTCAACGGAAATAATAACCCGGACTACTTTCAAGGTCCATTTTTATAAATCTTTGGAAGAATTTAGCTTGCCTCAATCTTTCATAATAGATACAACCTGCACTTCTGTTATTTTACATCATCAACCCACTAGCGCAAATGGTTTGACTTTTTTGATTTTTTTGAAAAAGAAATTAATTGAACATTTAATTTTGATAAAAGCACTGGAATCGCCTTATCAATAGATTGTTATTTTATTCCTTTGGTATTTGAATATAGAAGGTTGAACCTTTACTTTCCTCGCTTTCAAACCATATTTTACCGTTATGCCACTCTACAATTCTTTTAACGATTGACATACCTAACCCTGTAGTAGGCTGTCCTTTAAGTCCTGGCCTGCGTGCTTTGGTGAACTTATCAAATAAAAACGGTTGCAGGTGAGCGGGAATACCTACACCATTATCGGTTACCGTTATCAATATGCTTTCTTGCTCATCTTTTAAATCAAGCGTTATTATTCCATCCTCTCTTGTAAATTTGATAGCATTGGAGACAAGATTTTGCAATGCCTGCATAAATTTCGTTTCATCAATTACAACGAGGATGGATGCA
>JAEZRL010000178.1 GCA_023440945.1 Bacteroidota bacterium | reverse complement strand
GAAAAAGGCACAGAACGGCCTTTTACAAGTAAATACGAAACAAGCCATGAAATAGGCACTTATTATTGTGCTGTTTGCGGTAATGCGCTTTTTAAAAGCGATACAAAATTTGAAAGTGGTTGTGGCTGGCCAAGTTTTTATGAGCCTATTAGTAAAAGCTCGGTTATTTGCGCACCTGATCATACTTATGGTATGAACCGCACGGAAGTAATGTGCGGCCGTTGCAAATCGCATCTTGGACACGTTTTTAACGATGGTCCCCCGCCAACCGGTTTGCGGTATTGCATCAACGGTGTTGTGCTTGATTTTAAAAAAGCACAGGAAGCAGAGAAGAAATACAACGAAGAACAATCGAAGCAATAGAGAGAATGGTTAATATTTGATTCTTTTTTAAAATTTATGCCGGTAATTTTTTGGTTACCGGCATTTGTTTTTCATGGCGTCGTCCCTTGCGTCGCATTACGTTCATCTCCGCAACTTATGGCATCTTTAGCTTGCTGATTAAAGAACATTTCAACTTATTTAGTAACTTAATTGTTTATAGTTCTGAGGTAGCAGTTTTGCCATCATCATGAACTATTAACTTATTGACCCAATAACTTGTTTATCTATGCCCAACCCTGTTCCACCCATTATTACAGAACGATTGTTGCAGTTCATCTGGCAGTTTCAGTATTTCAATAAGAAAGAGCTTATAACAACAAATGATGAAGAAGTTGAGGTAATTCATTCGGGTTATTTCAATACCAACCAGGGACCTGATTTTTTAGAAGCAAGAATAAAAAAGAATAATGTTACCTGGGCCGGAAATATCGAAATGCATGTAATGGCTTCTGATTGGATGTTGCATCATCACAGTGGTGATGCTAATTATAATAATGTTATTCTTCATGTAGTTTGGTTAGCAAATGAAGAAATAAAAGATCAAAACAATAATGATATTTCTACGCTTGAATTACAACCACTCGTTTCGAAAATAATGCTACAACAATACGAGCAGTTGATGCAATCACAGGGTTTTGTGCCTTGCGAAAATCGTTTGCCTGTTTTATCTTCTTTAGCCTGGACCAGTTGGAAAGAAAGATTAATTGCTGAGAGATTACAGCAAAAATCCGCACAGCTTTTTGCTTATTTACAGCAAAGCAGTAATCATTGGGAAGAAGTTTTCTGGTGGATGCTTGCACGCAATTTTGGTATAAGGATAAATGCAGACAATTTTGAAAGCATTGCGAAAAGTTTACCTGTTACACTTTTGGCAAAACATAAAAACCAGGTGCATCAATTGGAGGCCTTATTATTTGGGCAAGCGAATTTGCTGAATAAAAAATTCGAAGAAGATTATCCCAAAATGCTACAAAGGGAATATCGTTTTTTAAAGAAAAAATACCAGCTCAAAAGCCTATTAGTGCAACCTTCTTTTTTGCGAATGCGTCCTGCAAATTTTCCCACACTTCGTTTGGCTCAACTGGCCATTCTTATTTATAATTCAACACATTTATTTTCAAGGATAAAAGAGATAAAATCTTTGCAGGAAGCGAAACGTTTATTAAATGTAACAGCAAATGATTACTGGCATTATCATTACAATCTTGATGAAGAAAGCGGATATAAACCAAAGCAATTGGGTGATGAGATGATAAACAACATCATTATCAATACCATTACACGTGTTTTGTTTGCTTATGGTTTATACACGAAGGAACAACAATATAAAGACAAAGCGCTTGAATGGCTTTCGCTCGTTTCACCTGAAAATAATCGCATAACAAAAACATGGAAAGCAAGAAACGTGAGCAATAACAATGCACTTGATTCGCAGGCTTTGTTAGAATTGAAAACAAATTATTGCGATGAAAGAAGATGCCTTGATTGCGCAATTGGCAATAAGTTATTAAACACTGTTTGAACTTGTTGCATAAAGAACAGAACGTACAAGTGAGTGACACAACGAAAGCTGATTGTAGTAATACAGATCACTCACTAAAAATACCAAACAATGAAGTGTTACACCTGTTCATCCCAGAAGCCCATTTTACCAAACTTTTCTATTCGTTTGTTGATGCGCTCCTGCGGGTCCATATCTTTAAACTCGTTCACTGCCTTTATCAAATGTGTTTTCAGAATATTGGCTGCTTCATCATAATCCCAATGAGCGCCACCAACCGGTTCGGGAACAATTTCATCAACAAGGCCAAAGCCTTTCATATCCGTAGCGGTAAGACGAAGCTGTTCTGCGGCAACTTCTTTTTTATCCCAGCTACGCCATAAAATAGAGCTGCAACTTTCTGGCGAAATAACGGTGTACCAGGTATTTTCCATCATCAAAACTTTATCGCCTACACCAATGCCGAGTGCTCCGCCACTTGCGCCTTCACCTATAATGGAACAAATAACAGGCACTTTTAAGCGGATCATTTCGTAAATATTTCGTGCAATTGCTTCACCTTGTCCGCGTTCTTCGGCTTCGAGACCGGGATAAGCACCGGGTGTATCAATTAAAGTGATAATAGGTTTGTTGAATTTTTCAGCCAGTTTCATTAAACGCAAAGCCTTGCGATAACCTTCAGGATTAGCCATTCCGAAATTTCTCAACTGACGAAGTTTTGTGCTGGTTCCTTTTTGCTGACCTATCATCATAACGGTGTGTCCATCCAGTTGGGCAAATCCCCCAACCATTGCTTTATCATCACGTACATTTCTGTCGCCATGCAATTCAATAAAGTTAGTGGTCATCTTTTCGATGTACTTTTTCGTGTAAGGGCGGTCCGGATGACGGCTTAACTGAACTCTTTGCCATGGCGTTAAATGTTCAGTTATTTCCTTGCGTTTATCCTGCACAGAAGCTTCCATTTGCCGGATAGTAGAAGTGTAGTCTACTTTCGGATTCTTCTCGGCCAATTTTCGTGTTTGATCAATATGTTCAAACAAATCTTTTATTGGCTGTTCGAAATCTAAAAATTGTCTATTGGGATATTGCGGCATAATATTTTTTGATGTTGGGGCGGTAAAATTACATTTGAAAATTTTTGAAAGAAAGTTTTGTTTAAAAAATGTGTTTCCCCTTATCTTTGCCATCCCAAAAACAGAGAATAACTGTTGAAAGGAAGGATCGGTAGTTCAGTTGGTTAGAATGCTGCCCTGTCACGGCAGAGGTCGCGGGTTCGAGTCCCGTCCGATCCGCTGAGTTCAATATCAAAACAATTCAAAAGCCTGCAAATCGTTGATTTTGCAGGCTTTTTAGTTTTCTTACTCCATCAAATCATTCATTAAATCTCAAAAAACTCGTGAGTAATTCAGTGAGTAAAAAAATTTAGAAAATTTACTCACTAAAAATGACACAAGTATTTGATTACCAACATGTTCTTCCACTAAACATCTTGTCAAAGAGTAATTGCATATCGAAATTTGTTAACGCTAAAATTTAAAAAAATGTTAGACAAAAGTTTCGGTTTGCACTTCTATTTAAAGAAGCCAAAAAATTACGTGAAAGGGCTTATCCCTATTTATCTGAGAATTACAGTTGATGGCGTTCCAAAGGAGCT
>JAEZRL010000315.1 GCA_023440945.1 Bacteroidota bacterium | reverse complement strand
CTATCAGGGATAATGTAGAAGAAGCCGTCGCTGGCGTTCCTGCTTCTCTCGCTGTAAAAATTTTTGGCCCCGATTTTAAAACGCTTGATAATTTGGCGGACAGTGTGCAGGCTACGCTTTCAAACATACAGGGTATTGAGGACCTTGGCGTACTTCGCAATCTTGGACAGCCTGAATTCAGGATCGAATTGAATCAACAAAAGATGGCGATGTATGGCATAAGCACCGCAGACGCACAGTCTGTAATTGAAATGGCCCTTGGAGGAAAAGCAGCCACCCAGCTTTATGAAGGTGAAAGGAAGTTTGATGTTCGTATCCGTTATCAAAAGCAGTTTAGGGATACGCAGGAAAAGATCCAGAAATTAATGGTGCCTACGCAAAACGACAGCATTAAAATTCCTATCAATGAAATCGCAGATATAAGAACGATCACAGGTCCGGCCTTCGTTTATCGCGATAACAACATGCGTTATATCCCGGTAAAATTTTCCATTCGGGGAAGAGATCTGGGCAGTACAATTACCGAAGCACAGAACAAAGTAAAAGAGCAGGTGCATTTGCCCGATGAATATCACCTCACGTGGAACGGTGAGTTTGAAAACCAGGAACGTGCAACAAAAACACTGCAACAGGTAATACCGGTATGTTTGCTCGCTATTTTTCTTATCCTGTTCGTAACGTTCGGTAATGTAAAAGATACTTTGCTTACCATTTTAAATGTTCCATTTGCTCTTATCGGTGGTATCCTCGCCTTGCATATAACAGGAATGAATTTTAGTATAAGTGCCGGAATTGGTTTTATTGCTTTGTTTGGTGTGTGTATTCAGAATGGCGTGATACTTATAAGTGTTTTCAGAAAAAACCTGCAGGCAAAGATGCCTCTTGACGAAGCTGTTTTTTCCGGCGTTGTTTCAAGGGTACGACCGGTTGTTATGACGGCATTAATGGCTGCTATCGGCTTGCTTCCTGCTGCTACCAGCACGGGGATCGGCAGTGAAACACAAAAGCCCCTCGCCATTGTTGTAATTGGAGGCCTTGTAACTTCTACTATTTTAACGTTATTAATACTTCCGATAATCTATTCTATTGTTTTTAAAATGATACATAAAAGAGAAAACCGGAAATTATTAAAGAAGCTGGGTGCTGTTAGTGGTTAAGCGGCACCTGAGCCATGTCCAACTAAACGCCGTCCCGATTCTTCGGGATGGCTCTTTTTATTTTAAAAAATCATCTTCTCAAAAACTATTCTTCAAATCCTTTAGCTTCGCTCCATGCAGTTTAAAGAGGTAATCGGGCAGCAACCGGTGAAAGATCATCTTTCTGAAATGGTGCAGCAAAATCGACTTAGTCATGCTTTGCTGTTTTTAGGAAAAGAAGGAAGTGGCGCTTTGTCCCTTGCTTTGGCTTTTGCTCAATATGTGGTATGTGAAAAAACAGGTGAAAATCAAAAAGCAGAACCTTCTGCTTCTTTATTTGGATTGGATGAGCCTTCCATTGTACAACCCACGCCAACGGATGCTTGTGGTGTTTGTGCTTCCTGTTTAAAAGCCGCTCAATATATTCACCCGGATATTCATTTTACTTACCCGGTTATTCCTAAAAAAAGTGGAGATAAACCTGTTAGCACCGATTATATAAAGGAGTGGCGTGAATTTATAAAACAATATCCTTATGGAAATGCATTTGACTGGCTGCAATTTATAGGGGCAGAAAATAAACAGGGAAATATTACGGCAGAAGAATGTAATGAAATTATTCGCCAGTTGAGTTTGAAAAGCTTTGAAAGTGAATACAAGATTTTGATATTATGGATGCCAGAATACCTGGGTAAAGAAGGCAATAAATTATTAAAGCTGATAGAAGAACCGCCACCCGATACCTTATTTATTCTTGTTGCAGGAAATGATGAACAGATATTGCCAACTATTCTTAGTCGTTGCCAGTTAATTAAAATCCCTTTACTGGAAGATGAAGAAATAGAAACAGCTTTAACGGAAAGAAACAATGCTTTACCTGCAACTGCACAACAAATTGCCGCTATTGCAGAAGGGAATTACAGGGAAGCTTTGCAACTGCTTCAACATGCAGAGGAAGACTGGAAAGATCTTTTAAGTGACTGGTTGAAATTTTCACTTCGACAAATGTTGCCGGAGCAGGTGAAATGGATTGACGAAATGAGCAAGCTTGGCCGTGAAAAACAAAAACAATTTTTGCGTTACTTTAATCATATCCTTGGGCAAAGCATTCGAATACGAGTATTAGGTGCAGAAAGTATATCGCTTCCCGAAAATGAAAAAGATCTGGCACAACGTATTAATAAGATTGCATCTGTTAGTCAGCAGGAAGCAATTGTTGAAGAGCTTGATAAAGCAACTTATTATATTGAACGCAATGCAAATGCAAAAATGCTGTTTCATGCGCTCACTATTAAACTCTCCCATATTATTCACGACAAAGCATTAATTTTGACCAATTAAGAAAAGTCTGCATATATTTTTGGCAGGCTGAGTGAAGAAAGTTTTTTGTGAAGTAAGCTATGTGGTTAACGAATTGTGCGGTTTGAAAAACGGATACTGATTACTATATATTGCTTATCAAATACATTGGTAGCATGGGCGATTTACATCCTGATATCTAATGAAGAATATGCCGGCCTATTATTGCGGAATAGCGATAAGAACGCTGAAGTGAGTGACACAACCAAAGCCATATAGTAGCATTACAGCTTGCCTCCAAAAAATTCTTCCTCCAAACAAAATTTTATTGAATTAATTAAAATGTAAAATCGTTAATACAGATGGGATGTGGAAGTTGTGGAACGGGTAAACCGAATGGCTGTAAAAGTAACGGCGGCTGCAGTACCGGCAGTTGTAACCGCATGAACGTTTACGACTGGCTTGCAAATTTGCCTTTCAGCGATCCTGAAAGCAGTTGTAAAGTTATTGAAGTAAGTTTCAAACAAGGGAGTCGTAAAGAATTTTATCGCAATAATACTTTACAATATTTTGAAAAAGGTGATTATGTTACCATAGAAGGTGTAAGTGGTTTTGACGTGGGTGAAGTGAGTTTGACAGGGGAGTTGGTTAGGCTGCAAATGAAGAAGAAAGGTGTGGATGAGTACAACGTGGATATGAAGCGGGTGTTAAGAAGAAGCACAGAGAAAGATGTTGAATTGTTTCATCAGAATAAGGCAAGGGAACCGGAAGCTTTAATGCGCAGCAGGGCTATTTCCCGACAACTGAATTTATTAATGAAACTGAGCGAAGTGGAGTTCCAGGCAGATGGAAGAAAAGCAACTTTTTTTTATACAGCAGATGATAGAGTTGACTTCCGGGAACTGATTAAGATATACGCTTCTGAATTTAAGGTGAAGGTGGAAATGCGTCAGATAGGCATCCGCCAGGATGCAGGGAAAGTGGGCGGAATAGGCAGTTGTGGAAGAGAATTGTGTTGTGCTACGTGGTTAACTGATTTTAAAAGCGTTACCACAACGGCGGCACGTTATCAAAATCTATCCATCAATCAAACCAAGCTGAGCGGTCAATGCGGTCGGTTGAAATGTTGTTTGAATTATGAGCTGGACACTTATCTTGATGCATTGCAGGGCTTTCCCAACAATGCAGATACGATAGAAACAGCTAAGGGTATTGCTTCTTTAATAAAGAAAGATATTTTTAGAAACCTGATGTGGTATATGTTGCCGGACAGCAGCAAACAATATCCCTTAACCATAAACCGGGTAAAAGAAATTATCCGTTTGAATGCCAAAGGCGAAAAACCGGGAGATTTGGAACCGGTTGAATTAACGAGTGGTAAGCCGAAAGAGCTTGAGCCTGTTTTTGTAGATGTGGTGGGACAAATAAGTTTGAAAAGCCTTGAAAAAAATACGCGGAAAAGAAGAGATAAAGAGAGGGATTACAACAAGCCCTTCGAGAGAGGTAAAGATCAGAATATAAAACAAGCACATCAGAAAGGCCAGCAGGGACAACAGCAAAAGGGGAATCAGCAAAATCAGCAGCGCAACCAGCAGCAACCAAATAAACCCAATCAACAGCAGCAGAGGCCACCTCAAAAGCCTCAACCGCCAAGAAGGCCGCCTCAATCAAAATAATTTTGGTAAGATCTTTATATAAAAAGAGGGAAGCGCCGCTTCCCTCTTTTTTACTTTTTAAAGTTTTGTATCAGTTGATCCTTTGGTACAACTTTTACTTTCATGCCGTCTTTGAGTTGTTTGCTTACAACATCATAAGGACCGGTTATAACTTCATCGCCTTCATTTAAGCCGCTTGTAATCTCGATATTATTAATGTCCTGTATGCCTGTTTGAACAGGATGTTTTTTTACAGTTCCATCTTTCTGCACAACAAAAACAACTTCCTGAATGTTATCATCAGATGTAACACTTGCAGTTTGATCGGTTGTATTATTGTTATTGTTGTTATTATTATTGGAGTTGTCTGCTTTATCGGCAGGAGCTTCGTTATCATTTTTATCCCTTGTTGTTACTGCATTTAAAGGAACGGATAAAACATTTTCATGTGTTTGTGTTTGAATATCTGCACTGCCTGTCATGTTAGGCCTAAAAGGAAACGGTTTCCCATGACCTAACAGATCTTTATAACTTTCGGGTAACAAACGAATGTGTACCTGGTAATTAGTAACTGAAGTGGAAGAATTTGTGCTTGTTGCCTGAGCAGAAATAACCGGGTTAGCTATCTTATAAACATAACCTTTAAATTTTCGCTGGTTATACGCATCCACTTCTATGATGGCGCTGTCGCCAATACGTACTTTTGGTATATCATTCTCTCCCACATCTACCTGCACTTCCATACTGCGAAGATCCGCAATTCGCATCATCTCTGTACCCGCCATCATCTCTGTACCCACAACCCTTTCACCTTTTTTTACAGCAAGTAAACTTATTACACCGTCCATAGGCGCTACTATTGTAGCACGGTTAAGATCTTTGTTCGCCCTGGAAAAACTGGCCATAGCGCTTTGAACATTGGCTTGCCCTGCTTTTATGCTGTTTAATGCTGCTTCATAATTTGCTTTTGCAGATAAATAAGCCTGTTCTGCTGTTTCAAATTCAGATTGTGAAATCACCTTTTGACCAACTAACGTTTTCTGCCTGTTATAAGCTGCCTGCGTTTGATCAAGTGTTGCTTTTAAAGCGCCTAATTGTGCCTGAGAATTTTCTACCTGTGCTTTGGCCTGCGCAACTACAGCCGCAGCCTGGTCTGCCTGCGAAGCATAAATATCAGCATAAATTTTTGCGAGTACCTGGCCTTTTCTTACAGTATCGCCTTCTTGTACATCCAGTTCAACAATTTCACCGGAAATATCAGGACTTACCTTCACTTCCACTTCCGGATAAATTTTACCGCTGGCAGTTACCGTTTCAATAATGGTGCGCTTTACAGCTTTTTCTGCGGTTACTTTTGTTCCTTCATCTTTACCCAAAACACCTGCCTTACTAAGTGCAACGAGGATCACAACCAGTAATATCAATATTCCAATTATCCATTTTAATTTTTTACTCATGTGTGTATATTTCAGAGTTGATTTTAAATTATAGTTTTAATCCTTGTCCTTTATAAAACTCAAGCAGTTTCATTCTGAACACATAATCTGTTTGATTGGTTAGCTGCTGCAACTTTGCAGTTAGCAATTTATTTTGAGTGGTTAAAAGATCAATGGTGGTAAGTAAACCAACTTCATATCTCTTCAATGCATAATCGTAGGCCTTTTGCGCTGATTGTACCGTTTTTGCACCTACAAAATATTTCTGCATTGAACTGGTTGCATTGATGTAGGCGTTATAAATATCTTGCTTTAACTGGAGATCAGCTTGTTCTTTTTGTAATTCTGCCGTTTTTAAATCAAGCTTTGATCTTTCATAATTCAGTTTGTAAGTACCACTGTTGAAAATGGGTATTTGAATTTGAATACCGATGTTTTGACCAAAGTTGTTGTTTATCTGGCTCGGCCATCCATTCCACAATTCGCCAAATGATCTTTTCCCAGTAGTGATTGCTATTTGTGGATTTTGAACAAAATAAGGAACACCACCCACATTTACGATCGGATTAAATAGACCTGATGTATCATAGCCCAAAAACTTATAACCTGTTGTTTTTTGAAACGAGTTGGAAAAGTTGGTTGAAAGATCATATCCGGCACTGATGGTTGGATACATTGCGGCCTTTTGGGATTTAATAGTTGATTGTGCAGATTTTATCCTGAACGCATTTGCTTTTTGCTGCGGGAAAAATTGTAAAGCAGATTGATAAACAACTTCAGGTTGCAGATCTGCAATATTTTCCAATGGAATTTCCTCAATAGGTGGTGTTTCTATTGCAAAAGGTGTTGCTGCATCAAGACTTAGCAGCCCTTTCAACGCTAATAAATTTTGTTCGAAAGTTTGTTGTGCCGTTATAAGATTGGAGCTATCTGTTGCAAGTTGGGCTTCAAGTTCTGCAAGATTTAATTCAGGTAAAGCGCCTACATCAACTTTTGCTTTTGTTACATCATATTGTGCTTTTGTTTGCGCAATTTGAATCGTGTCTATCGCAATTTGTTCTTTTGCTGCAAGCACCTGCAAATAATAGGTCGCAATATTTAAAGCAATGTCATTCGCTGTTCTTTCTACATCAGCCAATGCAGCTTCTGCGGAAAAACTTGTTGCTGCAACATTGTGTTTTAACCTTCCCCAGTTAAACACCTGGATACCTCCATTAAAACCAAAATTCTGATAAAGAAATTGCGTTGTGGAGAATTGGTTTGTGGTAGGATCAATAGAACGGCCAAATCTTAAACCGGTGCCTGTAGAAAAGTTGAGTGTTGGATATTGATAATATCTTGCCTGTTTTAATTGTAACGCTGCAATTCTTGCCTGCACATCCGCCTGTTGAACAGAAATATTATTCTTCATCCCATACTCAACACATTTCCGCAGATCCCATTTCTCCTGTGC
>JAEZRL010000290.1 GCA_023440945.1 Bacteroidota bacterium | reverse complement strand
AATAAAACCATTTCCGTAATGGGTAACCCGAATTTAGGTGAAGTAAGAGGATTTTTGATCGGCGTACAAAATGCTCTGGATGGCAATACCAGTCCTTTAAGCGCAGAAGTATGGGTAAATGAATTGCGCTTATCGAAATTAGATGAAAAAGGCGGATGGGCAGCGCTTGGAAGAGTGGATGTGCAGTTAGCGGACCTGGGAACAGTTTCTGTTTCTGCCAATACATATACTACCGGTTTTGGTGGAATAGAACAAGGTGTAAATGAAAGAGCCCGGAATGATATGATCCAGTTTGATGCGGCAGCAAATATTGATGCGGGTAAACTATTGCCTGCAAAAGCGGGGATCACTATTCCGATTTATGCAAGCATCAATCGCACTATTCTTACACCGCAGTACGATCCTTACGATAAAGATGTTTTATACAAATACAAATATCAGAATGCTCTTAATAAAGATTCGGTTCGGCGGGCAGCGGTGAATCAAACAACTATCAAAACATTGAACTTTACCAATGTGCGTTTTGGAACACAAAATGGTAATCCGAAATTATGGAGCCTTAGCAACTTTGATTTTAGTTACTCTTATACGCAGATGCAGCAGAGTAATCCCATCATCAAAAAAAACCAGATAACGAGGCATCATGGTGGTTTTGGTTATACTTACAATAGCAATCCAAAATACATTGAGCCATTCAAAAATCTTATCCGTAATAAGAGTCCGTGGCTTGCTTTGATACGTGATCTTAATTTCAATTATAATCCTTCACTAATAGGTTTTAGGGCTGATATTGACAGGCAGTTTGGCCAGTACGTTCCAAGAATTGTAAACACATATGATAATAAGGTGGAAAGGGTTGATACTACTTATGATAAATATTTTGTGTTTAACCGTTTTTATAATCTAAGATGGGATCTTACCCGTAGTCTTAATTTTGATTTTACTGCAGAAAATGATGCAAGAATAGACGAACCATTCGGCAAGCTGAATACAAGAGCAAAACGCGATACCGTAAGAAAGAATTTCTTCAGCGGCGGCAGAAATACTTTATATCAGCAAAAAGCGACTTTAAGTTATAATCTGCCATTAAACAAGCTGCCTTTGACGGATTGGATAACAGCAAGATATAGTTATACTACTAACTACAACTGGATCGGTGCAAGCTTGCTGGCACTTGACTTGGGAAATACTATTGAAAACGGCCAGCAGAATGCGTTGAATGGGGAGTTTGATTTCACCAGGTTATATAGTAAATCGAGATTTTTAAATGCTGTTAGCTCACCACCTGTTCCAAATGCACCCGATTCTGCAACAGAGAATGCAGCAGATACAGCTAAACTACCAACAAGAGAAGAAGTGGTGGAAGGCTTGCATGGTAAACAAAGGAGAGAAGCGTTGCGCAAATGGCGTAAACAAAAAAGAGAATTGCGTAAGGCGGCAAGATTAGCTAAACGAAATAATCCGGCTCAGATGAACGGGTTTGTTCGTGCAGGCGGACAAGTATTAACGATGGTAAAACGTGCATCTGTAAATTACAGCGAGAATTATTACAGTCGTGTTCCCGGTTATAAAGACAGTTCTAAAATTATAGGACAGGACTGGAGTTCGATGCAGCCTGGCCTTGATTATATTTTTGGCAAACAACCTGATACCAATTGGCTAAATAAAAAAGCAGCACAGGGAGTTATAACAAGAGATACTTTATTTAATTTGATGTTCAGGCAAACATTTGAACAACGTTTAAGTATTACAGCGCAACTTGAGCCGATACGTGAGTTTATTATAGACCTGAACCTGGATAAAACTTATACAAAAGAATACAATGAGTTATTCAAGGACACTATTGGTAATGGAACTTTTAATCACTTAAGTCCTTTGGCCAATGGTGGCTTCAGCATTTCTTATATCAGTTATAAAACACTGTTTAAAAAGTACAAGCCAACGGAAGTTTCTGAAACCTTCAAAAAGTTTGAAGATTACCGGAATACTATTTCGCAACGTTTGGCTAAACTCAATCCTTACTATAATGGCGGAACAACCGAAGATGGTTATGCCACCGGTTATGGCCGTTATGCACAGGATGTTTTGATACCCGCTTTTCTTGCTGCTTATACCGGTAAAGACCCAAGTGAAGTGGCATTGATAAAACAGCAAAATCCAAACATAAAGTCAAATCCATTTAGTGGAATAAAGCCATTGCCAAACTGGAGAGTTACTTATACCGGTTTAACAAAAATCCCGGCATTGGCAGATAAATTCTCCAACATTACCCTAACGCATGGCTATAATTCAACATTAAGCATGAACAGTTTCACCAGTGCTTTGTTGTTTGCAGATCCTTTTCATTATGGAGCACCGGCATTCAGAGATACGATTTCAGGTAATTATATACCTTATTTCCTCGTTCCGAATATTACGATACAGGAAGCATTTAGTCCGCTGATCGGTTTTGATATCACCACGACCAATCAAATGAACCTGCGTTTTGAATTTAAAAAGAGCAGGCAGTTAAGTTTGAGTTTGGTGGATTATCAGTTAAGTGAAGTAAGAAGCACAGAATGGACAATTGGCGGAAGTTTCCGTAAAACAGGCGTAAATCTTCCGTTTAAATTGCCCGGCATGAAAAAAACAACACCTGAGGGAAATGATCTTAGTTTTAGGCTAGACCTTTCTATGAGGGACGATACACAAAGCAACAGCCGTTTAGATCAGGCAAACGCTTACAGTACGGGTGGCCAGAAGGTTATAACGATTCAGCCTTCACTTGATTATGTTTTAAATAACAGGGTTAATCTTCAGTTGTATTTTGATCAGCAAAGAATAACGCCTTATATATCAACCTCTGCACCGATTATTAATACCCGGGCAGGGTTGCAGATACGAATTTCTTTAGCACAACAGTAAAATTGACCTGACAGTGAAAAGCGTAAATTTTTTTCATCTTTCACTTCAATTTATGTTTTAAAACTCCTACCTTTGCCGTCCTAATTTTGGACAAGCTATGTTTGCAGTTGTAAAAATCGCAGGTCAGCAATTTAAAGTGCAGGAAGGAGAAAGCCTGTATGTGCCTCACCTGTCTGGTAAAAACGGAGATAAAGTTGAGTTTAACGAAGTATTGCTGGTTGATAACAACGGCAATCTTAGCGTTGGTTCTGATGTTTCTTCCGTAGTTAAAGCTGAAATCCTCAGTGATCTTGTTAAAGGTGATAAAGTGATCGCTTTTAAAATGAAGAGAAGGAAAGGTTTCCGTAAGAAACACGGTCATAGAACGCAGTACACGCATATCAAAATTGAAAGTATCTCTTAGTTGTAAAAACTAAATTCGAAAAAAAGGAAAACTAACAGGAAGCTTTAGTTTTTAAATTTTCAGTTTTTAATCTTTTTAAAAAAATATTATGGCTCATAAAAAAGGTGAAGGTAGCGTAAAGAACGGCCGTGATTCACAAAGTAAACGCCTTGGTGTAAAAATATATGGTGGACAACCTGCTATTGCAGGCAACATAATCGTTCGTCAGAGAGGAACACAATACCATCCCGGTAAAAATGTAGGCGTTGGTAAAGACTTTACTTTATTTGCTTTAACAGATGGTGTGGTAGAGTTCAGAAAAGCAAAAAATGACAAAACTACAGTTTCTGTAAGCCCTGTTGAAGCTACCGCTTAGTTCAAAAATTTTGACAGTTGTTATAAGTTAGTTACTTTTATGTCATATTTACTAACCATTAAATTGTAACAACATGGCAACTGCAAAAAAAGCAGCTCCTAAAAAAGCTGCTCCAAAGAAGGCTGTAGCTAAAAAAGCCGCCCCGAAAAAGGCTGCAAAGAAAGCTGCTCCCAAAAAAGCCGCAGCTAAGAAAGCTGCCCCAAAAAAGGCCGCTCCTAAAAAGGTTGCAAAGAAAGCTGCTCCAAAGAAGGCTGCAGCTAAAAAAGCCGCTCCGAAAAAAGCTGCTACTGCTAAGAAATCTTAGAGTCGTCAGTTCGGAAAATACATTTAAGTCCCGCAATATTGCCGGGACTTTTTATTTTGCTGCAAATTTGCCTGATGACAAACTCTCTTATCGCTGATAATTTTTCTCTTCTCTCCAAGCTAATGGATATTCATGGAGAAAACAGTTTTAAAGCAAAATCTTATTCCATTGCTGCCTTTGCTATTGATCAGCTTACTATAGAACTTTCGTCGCTTCCGAAGGAAAAAATATTTGTGCTGAGAAACATCGGCGAAGCAACAGGAAAGAAAGTGCTTGAACAACTCGAAACCGGCCAGCTTTTATTGCTGAATGAATATCTTGAAAAGACACCTGCAGGCGTGGTGGAAATGCTGCGGTTAAAAGGACTTGGTCCGAAAAAGATTGGGACGATCTGGAGAGAACTTGAAATAGAAACAATAGGTGAACTATTATATGCCTGCAACGAGAACAGGCTATCTGCTATTAAGGGGTTTGGCGAGAAAACACAGAACAACATTCGTGAATCTATTGAGTTTTATTTAGGCAGCCAGGGCAGTTTTTTATATGCACAGTTAGAAACCTATGTGGAGTCAATCACTAATAAACTGAAATCACAATTTTCACCTGCAGAATTTTTAATTACTGGGAATTACCGTCGTCAGGCAGAGGTGCTTGATAAAGTTGAATGGGTTACAGATGTTGAGTCCGGGAAATTGAAGAAGTTCTTTGAAGAAAATGAGTTTACAACAGTTGCTTTTGAAGGAGAATTTGCGCAGTTCAAAGGTCCGCAAAATGTCGCTCTCAATTTCTATTTTGCTTCAAAAGACAATTTGCTTGCAAAGCAATTTGAAACTACAGCCGCAAAAGATTTTCTACTTGAGTGGAATAAGAAATTCAGTTTGGATTACTCCAAAAATTATTCTTCCGAAGAAGCCATTTTTGAAGAAGAAGGATTGCAGTTCATTCCCGCTTTTATGCGTGAAGATGAAGCTATAATTGAAAAAGCTGAACAGGAAAAATTGCCGGTTGTTATTCAGCCGCAAGATATTACTGCCATTATTCACAGTCATAGTAAATGGAGCGACGGCGGTTGCCGTATTGAAGAAATGGCGAAGGCCGCCATAAAAAAAGGCATGCAGTATCTTGTTATCAGCGATCACTCAAAATCGGCTTTTTATGCCAACGGATTAACCGAAGAAAGAATAAAAGCGCAACATGAAGAAATTGATGAACTGAACAAAAAATTAGCACCGTTCAGAATTTTTAAAAGTATAGAAAGCGATATTCTCAACGACGGCAGCCTGGACTACGACAACGGTGTTCTTGAAACCTTCGATCTTGTTATCACTTCCATTCACTCCAATTTAAAGATGAGTGAAGAGAAGGCCATGATGCGTTTGCTGAAAGCGATTGAAAATCCTTACACCAATATTTTAGGTCACATGACGGGACGGCTTTTGTTGAGCAGAAACGGTTACCCGGTTGATCATAAAAAAATAATTGATGCCTGTGTTGCACATGATGTAGTAATAGAACTGAATGCCAACCCGCGAAGACTTGATATGGATTATAAATGGATACCTTATGCGCTTGAAAAAAATGTGCTGATAAGTATTGATCCGGATGCGCATTCTATTGCAGGATTTGATGATATAAGATACGGCGTATTGGTTGCGCAAAAAGCCGGACTTACAAAAGAACAAAATCTCAGCAGTTTTTCTTTAGCCGAATTTGAAGTGTTTCTTAAAAAGCAGCACCAGAAAAGAAGATAAATGTTGCTGAATAAGGAAAAGAACGTACAAGTGAGTGACACAACGAAGTTTAATAGTAGCACTAAAAGCCGGTCAAAAAAAATTTGAAATTGATTTTATAGGCCGGCTTTTGTATTTCAATTTTGCTTAGTAATTATTCCAACAATTTAAATTAATGCGGTGTATTTGTTGAATCTACTCCGGCAATACTGTCCACTTTCCCAGTATCTAAACCATTTGAATTTGTCTGGTTATCGTTTGGCACAACTTCGCTGTTTGCATTAGGTGTAACAGGCGAGTTCCCAGGAACTGCTTCGGTGCCGATAGAATCTGTTTGAGTACCTGCATCTGAGTTGCTGTTATTACAACCAAAAGCAAGAAAAGTTAAAGCTAAAAAGCTTGTAAAAATAAGTTTCTTCATGTGGTGATCTTTTTAGGTTAGCACTTAATAGAACAATTTGTTTGCCATATAATAGAACGACAAAATCATTGTTTCTTATTGCGTTTGATTTAGTGTTTTCAAACCCTTAAAGCCCTTTGTATTTAGTACCTTCGCGGCAAACCTTTGTGTATGTGGTTAAACAATATTTTAGAAACGATTGGTAATACGCCATTAATTAAATTGAACAAGATAACGAAAGACCTTCCCTGCACTGTTTTGGCAAAAGTGGAATACTTTAATCCCGGTAATTCCATCAAGGACCGCATGGCTTTAAAGATGATTGAAATTGCAGAACAGGAAGGTAAGCTAAAACCCGGCGGAACCATCATTGAAGGCACAAGCGGAAATACCGGTATGGGTCTTGCGCTTGCCGCTATTATAAAAGGTTATAAATGCATATTCACTACCACGGATAAGCAAAGCAAAGAGAAAGTAGATATTTTAAAAGCTGTAGGTGCAGAAGTAATAGTTTGTCCTACTAATGTTGATCCCGAAGATCCACGGAGTTATTATTCTGTTTCCAAACGTCTGGCAACAGAAATTCCCAATTCGTTTTATGTAAACCAGTATGATAATCTTGCCAATCGGTTAGCCCATTATGAACAAACAGGTCCTGAGATTTGGGAGCAGACAGAAGGTAAAATAACGCACCTTGTTGTAGCTACTGGTACAGGTGGAACTATTACCGGTGCCGGGAAATTTTTGAAAGAAAAAAATCAGGATATCAAAGTTTGGGCAATTGATAGTTATGGTTCATTGCTCACGAAATATTTCAATACCGGTGAGATTGATTATAATGAAGTGCATCCTTATATTACAGAAGGTATTGGTGAAGATTTTGTGCCACAGAATTACGACATGAGTGTGATTGATAAGTTTGTGCAGGTAACAGACAAAGATGGTGCGGTAATGGCAAGACGAATTGCGAAGGAAGAAGGGATTTTTATCGGGTACAGTGCAGGAAGTGCTTTACAGGGTTTGATGCAATTGAAAAATGAGTTGAAAAAAGATGATGTAGTTGTAGTTATATTTCACGATCATGGAAGCCGTTATGTTGCCAAAGTGTACAACGACCAGTGGATGATGGAACGTGGATTTTTGGATGTAAAGACATTTAAGGATATTATTAATGGAAGGGAAAGCAAACGTCTTGTTACGGTTGAACCTTCCCATAGTG
>JAEZRL010000251.1 GCA_023440945.1 Bacteroidota bacterium | reverse complement strand
GATGCTTATCATTTCAATAATTTATGGGTTAATTTAACTACTATTCCTCCCGGCGATACGGCCCAAACGCTTCGTCTAAAACTGATATTGGGTGATAACACAAAATGGCTTGGAAGTTCGATGGATGATATAATTGAACATCGCATTCGTGTAAATGCAAATCCTGTAAAATTTAAGGCCGGTGATCATCAGTTTTTTCTGCAGCAGATAATGCGGGAAGATCCTTTACAAAATATTCTTAATGCCGGTATTAGAATTGAAAAGATTGAGGAATAAGAGGTTTAATTATACATTCTTCAGCACGATAGAACGGCCGTTTCTTTGATTTTCAATATTCATATAATCTTAACCCTTAAAGCCATCGTATTTGCTTAACTTTGCCGCCTCAAAAATTTATAGCTATGGGCTATGAGTAGCGGGTTATGAGTGTTATTGCTCATAGCTCATTCCTTACAACTCGCAGCTTCCTCATTCATTTATGGATATTAGAAACATTGCAATTATTGCTCACGTTGACCACGGTAAAACTACATTGGTTGACAGGATTTTACATGCTACCAAAGTTTTCAGGGATAACCAGGAAACAGGTGAATTGATTATGGACAGCAACGATCTCGAAAGAGAAAGAGGCATTACTATTTTTAGTAAGAATGCGGCTGTTACTTATAAAGACGTAAAGATCAACGTTATTGATACACCAGGCCACAGTGATTTTGGCGGTGAGGTGGAACGTGTATTAAAAATGGCCGATGGTGTTATACTGCTGGTTGACGCATTTGAAGGCCCAATGCCACAAACAAGGTTTGTATTACAGAAAGCTTTACAATTAAACCTTAAACCAATTGTTGTTATAAATAAAGTAGATAAGCCAAACTGCCGTCCTGATGAAGTGCACGAAGCAGTGTTTGAATTATTCTTCAATCTTGATGCAACAGAAGAGCAGTTAGATTTTCCTACTTTTTACGGATCGGGCAAGAATGGCTGGATCAACGATAGTCTTACCCAAAGCGAGGACATTACGCCTTTGTTGGATGGCATCTTAAAATATGTTCCTGCGCCAAAAGTGAATGAAGGTCCTTTACAAATGCAGATAACTTCTTTGGATTATTCCTCTTTCTTAGGTCGTATCGCGATCGGGAAAGTAAGCCGTGGTTCTATAAAAGAAAATCAGCCAATAGCTTTAATGCAGGCAGATGGTACAGTAAAAAGATCACGGGTAAAAGAATTATATGTTTTTGAAGGAATGGGCAAGCGTAAAGTAGCGGAAGTACTTGCAGGTGATCTTTGCGCTGTTGTTGGGTTGGAAGATTTCAATATTGGCGATACAATTGCTGATGCAGAAAATCCCGAAGCTTTACCGGTTATAAGTGTTGATGAACCAACAATGAGTATGTTGTTCAGCATTAATAATTCTCCGTTTTTCGGTAAAGATGGAAAGTTTGTAACCTCACGTCATTTACGTGATCGTTTGATGAAAGAAACAGAAAAGAACCTTGCTTTACGCGTAGAAGATACTGATAGCGCCGATAGCTTTTTAGTATTTGGCCGTGGCATTCTTCATCTTGGGGTTTTGGTTGAAACAATGCGTCGCGAAGGTTATGAATTAACTGTTGGTCAGCCACAGGTTTTGGTGAAATATATTGATGGAAAAAAATGTGAGCCTTACGAAACTTTAGTGGTGGATGTTCCGGCAGAATTTAGTGGTAAGGTGATAGACCTTGTTACGCAGCGTAAAGGTGAAATGCATGTGATGGAAAGCAAGGGAGAGATGCAGCATCTTGAATTTGAAATTCCTTCAAGAGGTTTGATCGGTTTGCGTTCGCAAATGCTTACCAATACCGCAGGCGAAGCTGTAATGGCACATCGTTTCAATGAGTACAAACCCTGGAAAGGACAAATACCCGGAAGAAACAATGGTGTATTGGTTTCGAAAAACCAGGCAACTACAACCGCATATTCAATTGATAAATTGCAGGACAGAGGTTCATTTTTTGTTGATCCGGGAGAAGATATTTATGTAGGACAAATAATCGCTGAACATATTAAACCAGGCGATCTTGTGGTAAATGCTACCGAAGGAAAAAAATTAACCAATATGCGTGCAAGTGGCAGTGACGACTCTGTTCGCATCGTTCCAAAGATTCAAATGACTTTGGAGGAATGTATGGAATATATTCAGCACGATGAATGTATAGAAGTTACGCCAAAAAACATTCGTTTACGTAAGGTTATACTCGATGAAGAAGAACGTAAAAAAGTTCAAAAGTCAATAAAAGCGGAAGCTGTGTAAGCTTTACCAATAATATTTTTTATCAAAGCCATTGAAATTTACATTTTGATGGCTTTGTTTTTTTAGTTTGTTTAGATCAATGATTTCAGCTTTTTTCGTGCTCTTTAATGCCTTTAACCAATGCTCATAAAAGACAAAAAAATAGGTTTTTCTATATTTCCTACTGAATTAATAGGAGTTAATGAAAATTGTTTCCTAATATTGTGCTGCTCAAGCTCATTACCAACAACCAAAATCGCACTTTATGAAGGAACAACATTTCCGCAGTGTAGTCAAAGGGATAACCTGGAGAATGATTGGAACCATGGATACCATCTTTCTTGCATGGTTATTCACCGGTGATATTTCTTCTGCTCTTAAGATTGGAGGCATCGAAGTCTTCACTAAAATATTTCTCTTCTATTTACATGAGCGTGTTTGGCTGAAACTAAATTACGGCCGTACAAAAATCACCACTCCTGAAGGTATAGTTGTTTATAAAGACAAACATTACCGTAGTGTAGTAAAGGGTGTTAGCTGGCGTTTCTTTGGAACGCTTGATACAATGACAATTGCCTTTTTTGTTACCGGTAATTATGCCAAAGCATTCAGTATCGGCTTTACAGAAGTCTTTACAAAAGTTGGTTTGTATTATCTGCATGAAAGATTATGGCAGAACATAAAATTTGGTACTAAGCCACAGGTTGCTGTAGTTGAAAACGAAAGTGCAGAAGTGGTGTATCTTCAAAATGAACTTAGTGTTGCTGAAGCAGCAAAGTAATTAATACCTTACCATGTTATACAACCCCGTTATGAAAATGCGGGGTTTTTTGTTTGAATTTGTCCAGACGCTTTTATTTATTTTCACCAAAAATTCAGATTATGCTTACACAAGAAATGTTTGTACATCATGTTTATTTTTGGTTAGCAAATCCCGGAATTAGGGATGAACGTGCAAAACTGCTCGAGGGAATAAAAACTTTAACCGATATTACCTACATTAAATCTTTTCATATTGGTGTTCCTGCCGATACACACCGCGAAGTGATTGATACATCTTATGCTTTTTCATGGTTGGCTGTTTTTGATAACAAAGAAGATCAGGACGCTTACCAGGTTGATCCGATCCATTTAAACTTTGTAAAGAATTACAGCTATTTATGGGATAAAGTGATTGTTTATGATACTGTCAGTGCCTATTAAATTCAAAACTTTATATGACTGAAAAAAATGGATAGATTTTTATCGCATAATCTTTCATAACCTTATCTTTGCAGCCCAATTTTGGCGGGATAGCTCAGGTGGTTAGAGCGTTGGATTCATAACCCAAAGGTCTCGGGTTCAACTCCCGATCCCGCTACAAAAATTGTTCAAAGGTTGTTCTGTCAGGGAGCAACTTTTTTGCTTTAGAATTCATGATACTAACTTAATGTATCACTTGCTTTATAAGTTTGAAAATTTTCGGCACCATTACTGAGATAGCAAATCTCTTTTTCTTTGATGAGCAATCTCGAAAGCATACTAAATAGAATTACCAATACAAGTTGTACTACATTCGGTACAAAGTTTTAGCAATTAAGCCTTATTAATTTCGGGTATAATTAGAGGTGAAAATTGCAAAAATCTTAAAAAATATATATTGCAACTCTTTGAGAATTCATTGTAATAATCTGTGAAACGAATGCTGCAACCAAAGAATTTTTTTCAATGGAAATATAAAACATTGTGGATTTTTTTGTTGGTTCACGTATGCTTGATTGAACTTAATGCACAAGGCTTACAATTCAACTCAAATGATAGTTTACTCACGAAAAGAACTTCTTTAAATGTCTTTAACTCAAAACCGGTAACATTTACAGACCATCTTTACATTGATTTTGATCTTTCCATCTGGGATACTTCAAACCTCGGTTATATATGTAACATCGCAGAAAAAAACACTTCTTACAGCTTAAGTTATTTATATATTAATGGTGCAGGATTTTTAAATTTTAATATTGACAGTAAAAGTAACAAAATAAAAATCCCTTTGGCATCATCCCTATTGAAAAGAAAGAAGTGGATGAAGGTCAAAATGAATTTTAACCTTATTACAGATGAATTAACCCTTGCCCTCAATAATACAGTTTTTCATGCTACTAAGCTGGGCTTGAAAAATACAATTACAGCACAAATATTTTTTGGTAAAAATCCGCTATATACCGAAGTGCCGCGAATGGCTATAAGAAATTTATCAGTAGGGGATAATTCAAAAAAATATTTTTTCCCTTTAAATGAATGGAGCGGAAACAAAGTGCATGATGCTGAAGGAGAGGTTATTGGTAATGTTGTAAACCCGTTTTGGTTAACAACGGAATCCTATTTCTGGAAACCTGTTCATACCCTTTCTTTTAAAGATGTGGCAGGTTTAAATTTCAATCCGCTCGATCAAAACCTTTCTATTTTTTCAAAAGATTCGCTGATAACTTATAATGCAGAAAATAAAGACTTAATAGCAAGGCCGTATAAAAATGCAATGCCGGTAACTATGGTGTTAGGTAAAAACATCATTAATCTAAAAGAAAACAAGTGTTATATCTACGAATTGTTTGATGTGCCTACCGGGGCGCCTTCTATCGCATCCCTTAATCTTGATCTGAATAATCTGGAATGGCAAACGGTTGGCAAAGCAACCTGGCCTAATCAGTTGCATCATCATAATGTTTTTTATGATGCAACAGATGATACCATTTACCTGTTTGGTGGATACGGAGTTTATAAATACCATAACTCGTTCTTGTATTACAACAACCAGTCAGATAAATGGCAGCCACAAGCTTTTACCGAGGATAAAATAACCCCGCGTTTTTTTGCTGCATCAGGACCATCAGATAAACCTGATGAGATTTTTCTGTTTGGTGGTTATGGAAATGAATCGGGTAACCAGGTTGTGGGGGGTAGAAGATATTACGATCTGTACCGCATTAACATAAAAAATCATACAATAAAAAAATGCTGGGAATTACATCCCGATGGTGAAGTGTTTGTACCAGCCAATAATCTAATCTTATCCCCGGATAAGAAATATTTTTATGCGTTGTGTTACCAGCATGAAGTGGCAAAAACCCAATTATCACTGTACAAATTTTCTGTTGACGATGGCAGTTATGATGTTGTAAGTGCACCCATACCTGTAACATCGGAAAGAATAGAATCGGATATGAACCTGTTTTATAACAGCAATACAAACGAATTTCTTTGCACAACACAGGAGTTTACAGACAGAAATAATTCAACTATAAAAATTTTTTCTCTTGAAGGTCCACCTTTAAGTAAAACATTATACCTGCAATCCCTCAGGGCAGATGAGCCATCCGATGATTATCTTACTTATATAATTATTACTGCGGCTAGTGTTCTACTTGTTTTAGCTATTTTGTTCTTAAGAAAAAAGAGCGCTAAGAAACAGGAAGAAGAAATTGTAGAGAAGACAACCGAAGCTGTTATTGAAATACCTGCAATCGAAAAGGAAGCAACCAAAGAAGTGATTGAAGAAAGAACACGAAATGCAATTTATTTACTGGGAGATTTTTCGGTGCATGATGAAAAAGGTATGGATATTACGCATTTGTTCAGTCCCAAAATAAAACGGTTGTTTGTACTTATTTTAATAAATAGCATCAATGGAGAAGGCATCAGCTCAAAAAAAATATCTTCAGTTTTATGGCCTGATAAAGAATATTCCAAAAC
>JAEZRL010000242.1 GCA_023440945.1 Bacteroidota bacterium | reverse complement strand
CCCTCTTCTGCTAACCCTTCTTTCAATGACCTTGTCTCTCTTTTTTAACACCCTTTCCTTCAAACGGGCTGCGAAGGTAAGCGCCTTCCACTTATCAGCCAAATTGTTTTTCAAACTTTTTTTGGCTACCCTCTTTTCCTACTTCTTAACCCTCACTTCACCCCTTCCCACTGCCTCTTCCTTACCTCAACCTTTTAAAGAACTTCCCTTTTTTCTAAAGCGGTCGCAAAGATAAGAAAGAGTATATCTCCTGCAAAGGTTTTTTGGAGAAAAGAAAAGTGTTTAACAAACTGTTGAAGAAAAGAAGTATAAAGGGATGAAGTATAAGAAAATTCATCTTGATAAAAAATATACCTATAACTAAAATTGAACATTATTTTAAATGAATAACTTATTGTTTGAAATTTTTGCTCAATAAATACAAAGCGTTGAAGTGAGTGACACTACGAAGATGCCATCTGCATTATCGCTGGTAGCATAATATTTCCCCACTTGCTTATCTTAGTTGCTTCAAACTTCCAATGAAAAAAATACTTCGGCTACTACAGCACATCTATTGCATCTATGCATTATTGTTGTTTATTCTTTTAATGTTTATTGCGCTAGTGTTTGTATTGATCGCTTCACTTTTTGGAAAAATAAAAGGTGGTAATCTTGTTTACCGTATTTGCAATATATGGGCAAGAGTATGGTATGGATTGATAGGTGTGCATCACAAAGAAATTTACGAGGCACCGCATAGCCGTAACCATCAATATATTTTTGTTGCTAATCATATTTCTTATATGGATATACCTGCCATTGTTCGGGGATTGCATCAGCCGATACGTGTACTGGGAAAATACGAAATGGTAAAATACCCGGTATTTGGTTTAATATACCGAATGGCAGTTGTAGTGGTTGACAGGAGTAGTCCAGAAAAAAGAGCAAAAAGTGTAAGGGCGTTGAAAGCCTCACTAAAACATGGCATCTCTATTTTCATTTTTCCTGAAGGAACATTTAACGAGACAGGCAAGCCTTTAAAGGAATTTTACGAAGGAGCCTTCCGCATTGCCATTGAAACACAAACACCCATCAAACCTTTGCTTTTTTTAGACACGCATCAGCGCATGCACTATCGCGGTTTTTTTGAATTAACGCCTGGCAAGAGCCGGATTGTATATATGACCGAAATTCCTGTTGAAGGTTATACCATGAAAGATGTAATTGCGTTGAAACAAAAGGTGCATGGTATTATGGAAGAAGGATTGAGAAAGTACTCGGCCTGCCAAGGGGAATAAAGAGTAAGTTATATTCGCGTTATATGAATGCTTCGAAATTATATGCTTCCAATAACTCCCCTTCAAGGGATGTAAGTGTTTTTGCAGAAATCATTATCCCATTATTCCTTCCTCAAAATTATACATGGTCTGTTCCTGAACATCTGCAGAACAAAATACAACCAGGCATTCGTGTGGAAGTATCACTTCGCAATAAAAAATATACAGGCATTGTAAAAAGAATTTTTTCGGAAAAACCTGCCGCATTTGATCCAAAGCCGGTTTTAAATGTACTCGACAATGAGCCTTTACTTTATCCGCAGCAACTGCAATTATGGGAATGGATAGCCAACTATTATATGTGCACGGAAGGTGAAGTGATGCAGGCTGCCATACCGGCAAATTTGAAATTATCAAGCGAAACTATTTTGATATGGAATGAAGAAAGAGGGGAAGATTTCAATGATTTGAATGATGAAGAATTTTTAGTGGCAGAGGCATTAAACATAAAGAAAGAATTGCGTTTATCAGAGGTGCAGCAAATACTCGATGCTTCACATGTTTATCCTGTAATAAAAAGACTGATTGATAAAAAAGTTTGTTATGTATGGGAAGAACTAAAAGAAAAATACAAAGAAAAAACGCAAACTTACATCGAGCTGCATTCAGATTATCACAACGAAGAAAAACTGGCAGAACTGCTGAATAAACCTTCTAAAGCACCTAAGCAGATGGAGCTGTTACTTGCTTTTCTTCATCTACAAAAAACAGAAGGTGAAGTAACACAACCGGAGCTTTTGAAAAAATCAAATGCCTCTGCGGCACAACTGAAAGGCCTGATAGATAAAAAAATATTAATAGCAGAAAAAAGAGTGATGGATCGTATTCATTCGCTGCCAAAAGATATTATTATTGATTTTCAATTATCAGATGCGCAGCAACAAGCTGCGGATGATGTGCTGAATGTTTTTAATGAAAAGCAGGTTTGCTTATTGCACGGTGTTACTTCAAGCGGCAAAACGCAGATATACATCAAGCTGATAGAGTATTACATCAAACAGGGGAAACAGGTTTTGTACATGTTGCCTGAAATTGCTTTGACTGCTCAAATCATACGCCGGCTGCAGAAACATTTTGGGGGATACATTGCTATCTATCATTCCAAATTCAATGCAAACGAACGGGTCGAAATCTGGAACAAAGTAAAAAGTGGTGAAACAAAGGTTGTGCTTGGCGCAAGATCCTCTTTGTTTCTTCCTTTCAAAGAGCTAGGGCTTGTTATTGCCGACGAAGAGCATGAAACTTCCTACAAGCAACAGGAGCCTGCCCCACGTTATCATGCAAGAGATGCAGCTATTTACTACGCCGCTTTATTTAATGCAAAGGTTTTACTTGGCAGTGCTACACCGTCTATAGAAAGTTATTATAACTGCGAGATAAATAAATATGGTCTGGTAAAACTTACCGAACGTTTTGGTAATGCAGAGATGCCGAACATTGAAATCATTGATACAAAAAAAGTGATCACTAAAACAAAGGACAAAGTGATCATAACACCGGCATTGAAAGAAGCGATAGAAAAGTCAATCGCAGCAGATCAGCAGGTTATATTATTTCAAAACAGGAGAGGTTATTCGCCTTATCTTATCTGCGGTGTTTGCGGATGGATTCCACAATGCAATCATTGCGATGTGAGTTTAACGCTGCATAAGGCAAAAAACAAATTAGTTTGTCATTACTGTGGCACACAATATCCGGTTATGTACACTTGTGCGGCCTGTGGAAGTCATTATTTTGTACAAAAGAATTTTGGTACAGAAAAAATAGCAGAAATGATAGCAGAAGAGTTCTCTTCTGCAAAAGTGGCGCGGATGGATTATGATAGTGTGAAAGGTAAAAATGATCATGATGCGCTGATAAAATTATTCGAGCAGCGGCGCATTGATATCTTGGTCGGAACCCAGATGGTTGTAAAAGGGTTGGATTTTGAACACGTTAGTTTAGTTGGAATTTTAGATGCTGATGCTATTTTAAATTTTGCAGATTTCCGTGTGAATGAACATGCTTTTCAGTTGATGGAACAAGTTAGCGGCAGGGCAGGAAGAAAGCATGCAAAAGGCGAAGTGCTTGTGCAGGTCAGCAACACGCATCATCCTGTTCTGCAGTTTGTACAGGAACATAATTATCAGCATTTGTATGAATTTGAAATAAACAACCGTAGGCAGTTTTTTTATCCCCCTTTTTCACGCCTTATACAAATTACTTTTAAACACCGGCAAAGTCACCTCGCGGAAGAAGCGGCAAACCTGTTGATACAAGGTTTACATAATTTCAAACAAAATATTACCGGGCCTGCAGAACCTGTGGTTAATCGCATTCGCAATCAGTATTTATGGGAGTTGTTGATAAAACTTCCGAAAGATGCGCAGCTTATTCAATTGTGCAAACTTCAAATCAGCCAGCAAACTGCCATTATTCAAAGCAATAAAAGATACAGGGCTGTTACGATCATTCCCGATGTTGATCCTATTTAATATAAATTATCTTTTATTATTTTTCCATTTGAGCAATAAAAAAACCCGTTCAGTGAACGGGCTTTTTTATAATATGTCGCACCTTAATTAAATCTTCTCTTCAGGAAGATTTAAAAGTGCTTTTATTCTTCTACTTTCACTTTGCCTTTGCTCTTTGCAATCACTTCTTCAGCGATATTATTTGGAGCCGGGGAATAGTTCGAGAACTCCATTGTTGAAGTTGCACGACCTGAAGAAAGAGAACGTAACTGCGTTACATAGCCGAACATTTCACTTAATGGCACTTTAGCTTTAATAACCTGGAGGTTATTACGGCTGTCCATACCTTCCATCATACCACGACGACGGTTAAGGTCACCAGTTACATCACCCATGTACTGATCAGGTGTTACAACTTCCACTTTCATGATAGGTTCGAGCAAAGTAGGTTTTGCTTTTCTTCCTGCTTCACGAAAACCGGCTTTAGCACAAAGTTCAAATGACATTGAATCAGAGTCAACCTGGTGGAAACTTCCATCAAACACTCTTACTTTCATGCTCTCAACAGGATAACCTGCCAACACACCGGTGGTCATGGCTGTTTCAAAACCTTTTTGAATAGCGGGAATGAATTCTTTGGGGATGGAACCACCAAAAATATCATTTACAAACTGGAAATGTTTACCAGAGTTTGCTTCTAACCAATCTTTATCAGCAGGGCCGATCTCGAATTGAATATCAGCGAACTTACCACGACCACCTGATTGTTTTTTCAACACTTCACGATGTTCGATGGTATTTCCAAAAGCTTCTTTATAAGCAACCTGTGGTGCACCTTGGTTTACTTCTACTTTAAACTCACGGCGCATACGATCAATAATGATCTCAAGGTGTAACTCACCCATACCGCGAAGGATGGTCTGGCCGGTATCTTCATCTGTGTTTACACGTAAAGTAGGATCTTCCTCTACCAGTTTGGAAATAGCGATACCCATTTTATCAACATCGGCCTGTGTTTTTGGTTCAACAGCGATAGCGATAACCGGTTCAGGAATGAACATGTTTTCCAAAGTGATAGGATGATTTTCATCACACAATGTATCACCTGTTTTAATTTCTTTAAAACCTACTGCTGCACCAATATCACCAGCTTCGATAAAATCTACCGGATTCTGCTTGTTGGCGAACATCTTCATGATACGGCTGATGCGTTCTTTTTTACCGCTTCTTACATTCAATACATAAGAACCAGCATCAAGATGACCAGAATAAGCACGGAAGAAGGCTAAACGGCCAACAAAAGGATCGGTCATGATTTTAAAAGCCAGAGCAGCAAATGGTTCTTTCGCATCTGGTTTGCGAACGACTTCTTCACCCGTTTCAGGATTTATGCCTGTGATAGCCTCAATATCAACCGGAGAAGGCAAATAGCGGCAAACAGCATCGAGTGCAGTTTGTACACCTTTGTTTTTGAAAGAAGAACCACACATCATTGGAACAATGCTCAAATCAATTGTTGCTCTGCGGATAGCTTCGTGTACTTCTTCTTCCGTGATTGTGTTTGGATCATCAAAGAATTTTTCAAGAAGGTTCTCATCATATTCAGCAAC
>JAEZRL010000224.1 GCA_023440945.1 Bacteroidota bacterium | reverse complement strand
TTTCCAAGCAGTATAGACATAGAACATTTTGCTGTTGCAAGAAATATAAAAAACGACCCTAATGACCAGGCTGCTATTCCACATCCCAGAATTGGTTTTTATGGTGTGATTGATGAAAGATTCAATTTGAAAATGATAGAAGAAGTAGCACGTAAAAAACAGGAGTGGCAGATAATACTTATTGGTCCGATATGTAAGATTGAAAAAGATTTGATACCAAATTATAAGAACGTACATTATCTCGGAAGCAAGACCTATCAGCAATTGCCAAATTATTTATCGGGATGGGATATTGCGATGATTCCTTTTGAATTAAATGAATCAACCAAATACATCAGCCCAACAAAAACACCTGAATATCTGGCTGCAGGAAAACCGGTAATATCAACTTCTATACGTGATGTTGTGAAACCGTATAATGAAAAAAATCTTGTTTACATAGCAGATACTGCAGATGAATTTATTAAAGCTGCCGAAAAAGAATTAAGTATTAAACATAAATCACAATGGCTTGAGAAAGTAGATGCTTTTTTATGCAATAATTCCTGGGACATAACCTGGAATAAAATGCTTCAGCATATCAATGATCTATTGAGCAAACAACCTATCAATTTTAAAACTGATAAAAAAGAAAAAGTGTATGTATGATTATCTGATCGTGGGCGCTGGATTTGCAGGCAGTGTGTTAGCGGAACGTCTTGCGTCTGTTGCAAACAAAAAAGTTTTGATAATAGATAAACGAAATCATATTGCCGGTAATGCTTTTGATCATTATGATGAAAATGGTGTACTGGTGCATAAATATGGACCGCACATTTTCCACACCAATTCAAAAGATGTATTTGATTATTTAAGTCACTTCACAAAATGGCGTCCTTACGAACATCGTGTTTTAGCAAGTGTGGATGGACAGTTAGTTCCTATTCCTATTAATCTTACAACCATTAATACCTTGTACGGGTTAAATTTATCTGCCGATCAGGTAGAGGATTTTTTCAGATCAAAAGCAGAAAAAATAAACCGGGTTGTTACTTCAGAAGATGTAGTGATAAGCAAAGTAGGAAAGGAGTTGTATGAAAAATTTTTCAGAGGTTATACACGCACACAGTGGGACCTTGATCCTTCCGAACTCGATGCTTCTGTAACAGCACGTGTACCGACAAGAACAAATAAAGATGATCGTTATTTTACTGACACGTATCAAACAATGCCTTTGCTTGGTTATACGCACATGTTTGAAAATATGCTCGATCATAAAAATATTCACATTATGCTAAACACCGGTTTTAACGATGTTGCTGATGTTATTCCTTACCGCAAATTAATTTATACCGGACCTATTGATAGTTACTTCGATTATTGCTATGGAAAATTACCTTACCGTTCAATTGACTTTCAGTTTGAAACACACGAAAAAGAATGGTTTCAAAAAACAGGAACGATAAATTATCCAAATGAGCAAGCTTATACACGTATAACAGAGTTTAAATATTTAACGGGACAGAATCATCCCAAAACTTCTATTGTTTACGAGTTTCCTAAAGCAGAAGGCGACCCTTATTATCCCATTCCCCGACCTGAAAATGCAGAGATTTATAAGAAGTATCAATTGCTTGCATCCACTGTTAAAAATGTTCATTTTACAGGCCGTTTAGGAACATATAAATATTATAACATGGACCAGGTAGTTGCACAGTCATTAACATTGTTTAAGAAGTTAATGCAATCACAAGCCGAAGCACACCCTAACGGTCAGAAAATGCAGGTATTACAGCCAAAGTAGCCTTAACTATTCAATGTAAATAGTTTTTATGAACCTCTTGCTCTATCCTTTGTCGCCAGCAAACTCGCTACTGGGTTGTTATGACTGCGTATATTTATTAAGAGGATAAGATAATTTAGTTAGTTCATTTCAAAGATCATAGGATTTATTCAATAAAAAAGCTGATCTTGAAAAACAAGATTAGCTTTTTTGAATCATTCCATTTACCAGAGTGGTTGACATTTAGTGAAAGTTATAAAATGCACTGATATTGTAAAATATCTTCGCATTTTACAAACGAAAGAAGATGATCCTTCTTTCCATAAATAGTGCGCTGATAATTCTTACATCAAAACCTAGGTATCTCCAAATTTGCCTGCGTGATAATCTTCATACGCCTGCATAATTTCCTGTTGTGTGTTCATAACAAATGGACCATAAGCTGCAAACGGTTCGTGAAAAGGTGTGGCATAACCGAACAGAATAAAAGCATCTTTAATTGCCTTCATTTCTATCATTGTACCTTCATGTGTGAACTCAACAAGATGATGCATTTCTGCGCTTTCGCCGTTAATAAGAAGCTGACCTTTTACCACATATAAAAACACATTCATTTCTTTAGCAATATTCTGATTATAACGGCCATCTTTTTTAAATTCCATACTTGCTAAATGAATATCTGTAAAAGGTGTAACAGGACCTTTTACATCATTCCATTCACCTGCTACAATGTTTGCCTTTACCTTCCCATCATCATAAACAGCAACAGGAATATCTTCTTTTTGCAGGCCTATGTATTTTGGCTTATCCATTTTGTGTTTTGATGGAAGGTTTATCCATAACTGCAGTATTTCAAGCGGGCCGCCGGTTTTTTTAAATTCGTCCGGAGATATTTCAGCATGTACCAAACCGCTTCCTGCCGTCATCCATTGAACACCACCTGCTTTTATGACACTTGAAAAACCACTGCTGTCTTTATGCATCAGTTCGCCTTCAAGAATAAATGTAACAGTTTCAAAACCTCGATGAGGATGGGGACCGAAAGGCAAGCCGTTGTTGTTAGGTTTATATTCCTGCCACCCATGGTGATTGAGAAATATAAAAGGATCAAGTGTATTCATCGGCATTACATGTGTTGGCATGGCTCGATAAGTTACAAGATCCCCGATTGGTTCGTACACCGCCTTATGGTTTGCTTTAATGATCTTCATAGGAGCAATTTATTATGTAAAATTAAACAGATATTTTCTGCTGCTCTTTTATTATGATTAAAATAATTGAACGCTTAAGTTTTAAAGAAAATAAACAAGGCTCCAATAAGCGTTAAAACAATAATTGCTTTGCGATAACTTTTTTCTTTTACTATTGAAACAATTTTTACGCCTGACCAAAAACCAATTATCAATAAAGGCAATAGATACAGATCTATTTGTAAAGAAGGTGCTGTAATATTTTTCCAGGAGGATATCTGGAAAGGAAGTTTGAAAAAATTAATGGCTAAGAAAACCCACGCTGCCGTACCTATAAAATTATTTTTCAACAGGCGCGTGGCAAGAAAATAGATATTTGAAAAGGCACCTGCAAGATTACCAATCATTGTTGCAAAACCCGCTATCAAGCCCATTATTACAGCAAAAAGTTTATTCGATGGTAGAACAACCGTTTTTCTAAATTCTATAATAAGCATAGCAATAACGGTGAAAATAATAATGGTGGCCATTATTTTTCTGAATAGATTTTCATTAAGGTCTTTACCAACAAATACACCGACCAAAATTCCAATGATCATCCAGGGAAGTAATTTCCAGAAATGATTCCATTGTGCATGACGGTGATAATAGGCAACAGCAAGAACATCACCTGCACAAAGTAAAGGCAATACAACACCGGTAGAAGCTTTACTGCCAAATACAATAGCCATGATGGTAACATTTATCATGTCAATACCTTTAATACCGGCCTTTGAAAGACCAATAATAAAAGCTGCAATGCCAATAAGTATCCAGTTTGTTGCTGATTGAGTAAATAATGATTGCATAATGATTAATGTACTGAAGGTTTTAAAAATACTCGTTAATTGGAATAAGTAATTGAATATTTTATTTTTGGTAAAGAATTCATCTACCTTACTAAGGATAACTGTAGAAGGTTGATACATGAATTGAGATTAAATACCATTTACAAAACTGCATTTGCTGCATAAAGAACAAAGCGTTGAAGTGAGTGACACAACGAAGTTTAATAGCAGCACGATAGTTGGTAACATAAAGAATAAAATCAGATACAGAGCTTTTGCAAAAGCTATTAACAGGCATGATACGGATTGTTTCAAAGGGTTTTATATTTTAGTATAAATTTTTGCAGATGCAGTTAGATGATCAGGAGTTATTACACCGCTTTAAACAGGAGGAGACCAAGGAGCAGGCCTTTACTGCCATTATAAAAAAATACCAGGAGAAATTATACTGGCATATCAGAAGGATGGTGGTAGATCATGATGATGCCAACGATGTTTTGCAGAATGTTTTTATAAAGGTTTGGAATGGGTTGCAAAATTTTAGAGAAGATAGCCAGCTTTATACCTGGTTATATCGCATTGCTACAAATGAATCACTCACTTTTTTGGATAAACAGAAAAAACGTTCTGCTGTTAGCCTGGATGAAGTGGAATCGGGTCTTGCCAATAAAGTAAAAGCCGATAGTAATTTTGATGCAAATAGGTTGGAATGGAAGCTGCAGTTAGCCATTCAGCAGTTACCCGAAAAACAGCGGCTTGTATTTAACTTGCGTTATTATGACGAAATGCCTTATGAGGAAATGAGCCGTGTTCTTGACACAAGCGAAGGCGCTTTAAAAGCAAGTTATCACCATGCCGCTAAAAAAATTGAAGACTTCATACGAAATCATTAAACTAAGTAATTCATAAAACGTCAAAAAGCCGTGATGGAAAAGAATGTGGAAATAATGAATGAAATGAAGCAAATCAGCGGTGTTGTGGCTGCTATTGGCAATGCAAATGTGTACACGGCACCGGCTGGGTATTTTGAAAGTTTAAGTGAAGAAGTACTCGTTAAAGTACAAACAAATGTTAATTTGCCCGTAACATCACTTCCTTTATCGCAGCCTCCGGCCGATTATTTTAATGATCTTGCAGGTAATATTCTATTTAAAATAAAAGCCGGTGTGGCGGAACATGAAGAGGTAGTTTCCGAGTTGGAAGAAGTGGCGCCTTTGCTTAATACCATTAACAAGAGGAATGTTTATTCTATACCTGATGATTACTTTAGCAGTCTTCATTTTTTTGCTCCCGCAGAAACTCAACCTGCTAAAGTTGTTTCTTTTCCGAAAAGAAGATTTAGCTGGTTAAATTATGCTGTTGCTGCTGTTACTGCCGGCATTGTCGTAGCTGGCGCTTATCTTTTTATAGGTGATAGAAGCGGAAACAGCATGGTGGCCAATGCAGCAAGTAATATCACACAAAAAATTTCTACTTTAAGCGATAAAGAAATTACCGATTATCTTAACAACGAAACTGCTGAGGCAGACATCGTACCTGTTAATTACAAAATGTTCAACAGTACGGCAGATATAGAAGCATTTCTTCAAAACATAAGTACAGAAGAAATAAAATCATATTTAGGCAGTGATAAAGAAACTGCTGGAAAAAAGGCAAGGGGAATATAAATTTGTGAAATGATGAAAACAATTCTACTTATACTCTCATTCATATTTATAAGCTTTAACTATTGTTCTGCTCAGGATGGTAATGATGACCGTATAGAAGCAGTGCGTATGGCTTATATTACAAAGGAATTAGAGCTGTCACCGGATGAAGCGCAACGTTTCTGGCCGATCTATAACAATTACATGAATGAAATAAAAACAGCGAATGATAACAATGCAAATGATGAAATAAAGCGCGAAGAAACTATTGTTAATATTCGCAAGAAATATAAACCTGAATTTAAAAAGATACTGATATCTGATACGAGAGTGAATAAAGTGTATGTTGTTGAAAGAAATTACCGTGATCTTTTACGAAAAGAATTACAAAAACGACAGCAGAAGAAGCCCTAACTTCATTTTATATAAATTATAAACCACCTTTATGGTGGTTTTTTTGTGAAGGCAAAAAGGTGAAGTGGTTAATGGTAAGTGATAAATAAATAAAAGCCGAAGCAGTTTGGTAAGCTGAAGTAATAAAAAAGCTGAGGATGATCAAAGCCTACCTCTCTTCATAGAAAGATAAGGGAGTGCGACGTTTTGCTGAATAGAAATATTTCCTATGAAAGGTAAAAAACAAAAGTTGATACTTGATTCCACAGTGCGACGTCCCTCTTATTCGTGGGAACAGGGAACAAGGGTAAGGTGTTTACTGCTTATTGTTTCAATAATTACTGCAACTTTTATTCATGCACAACAGTTTGGCGCTACATCTGCATCCGTAAAATGGAGACAAATAAATACAGATACAGTTCGTGTAATATTTCCGCAGGGTTTAGATTCTATTGCACAACGTATTGCTGCGCTTGCCGCTTATGAAGCATCACATGATAGCAATACAATCGGTAATCATTTGCGAAAAATTGATATTGTTTTACGCAACAGGGTTACTTATTCAAATGGATATGTATCGCTTGCTCCTTATCGCAGTGAATTTTATCTGCAGCCTTCTATAAACGCTTTTGAATTAGGCGCTCAAAGCATGGCTGATAATTTAACCCTGCATGAGTTCAGGCATGTGGAGCAATACAGCAATTTCAGAAAAGGATTATCAAAAGCAATGTATTTCTTGTTTGGAGAAGGCGGACAAGCACTGGCAAATGCAGCTGCTGTTCCTGACTGGTTTTTTGAAGGCGATGCGGTTTACAATGAAACATGGTTAAGCAGACAGGGCAGAGGACGTATTCCTTATTTTTTAATGGCTATAAATCTTTGTTTAACGCTAATAAACATTACAGTTATATGAAGCTAAGGAATGATTCTTATAAAGATTTTATTCCTGGTCATTATGAATTGGGTTATTTACTTACTGCCTACGGATGTGAAAAATATGGAATGGATATTTGGAAGAAAGTTACGGATGATGCAGTTCGTTTTAAATCGCTTATTTATCCCTGGCAAAATGCGGTGAAAAAATATACCGGTGTTTCTTATAAACAATTTGTAAGTGATGCTTTTGATTTTTATCAAACACAATGGAAGAATGATACGTCTTACAAAACACAATGGATTACTAAAACGGAACATAATAATGTTGTAAATTATAAATATCCTTATTTGATTGAAGATGGCTCTATTCTCGTTTTAAAGAACAGTTACAAAAAACTTCCTTCTTTTATTAAGATAAATACAGATAACTCAGAAACAAAAATTGCAACGCAAAGTATAACTTATCATGATTATTTTTCTTACAACAACGGTTGCATCGTTTATTCTTCCTATCAGCCTGATAAGCGTTGGGGTTACCATGAATACAGTGTAATTAGAATAGTTGATATTTTATCGGGAAAAGAAAAAAAGATCACTTCACAAACAAAATATTTTACGCCTGATATTTCTCATAACCGTAAGTTCGTCGCTGCTGTTTCAATTTATCCTGATCAAACCTGTTCAGTAGATATTTTGAATGATAAGGGAAGAATGATCAAACGTTTGATAAAAGATAATAAACTTCTTTATTCTTATCCGAAATTCTCTGATGATGATGGTTCTCTTTTTTTGATGGTAAGAGATCCTCAGGGTGAGATGAGCCTGCAAAAATTAAATATCGAAAATGGTTTTGTTGAGACACTTCTTCCTTTTAAAAATCGTATTCTTGGTTTTCCTACCGTAAAAGGAGATACGATTTTTTACAGTTGTTCTAATAATGGTAAAGATGAAATTTGGGCAACCATTATTTCATCAAACAAAACATATAGAATTGCAGATTTTGCAACAGGGCTATACCAGGCAATTGCTGATGCATCAGGAGATATTATTGCTTCAGCTTTTACTGCAGAAGGTTATCGCATCGGAAAATTTTCTCCTCGATGGGAACAAGTAGAAGCAAACGATACTCTGCAAGCTTTATATGTCACAAGGCCTTTTAATACGGTCACAAATAATGCTTTAGAAGCTGCACCTCAAACAAGAAATTATACGGTTACCAATTATTCAAAATGGTCGCACCCTTTTAATTTTCACAGTTGGCAACCTTCTGTAAGTGATCCTGATTATTCCTTCACTTTATTTGGCGAAAACGTTTTAAACACATTGCAAAGCCAGGTCTATTATACTTACAATCGGAATGAAGCCTTCAGCAGAATAGGTTTAAGCACTATTTACGGTGGATGGTATATTGAACCTTTTATTGGCATAAATGAAACTTTTGGGAGAAAATTTTCTCGTTCAAATGATACAACTTTTGATTGGAACGAGTTTAAAAC
>JAEZRL010000177.1 GCA_023440945.1 Bacteroidota bacterium | reverse complement strand
AACTATTACAAAGGCAAAGTAATTATTTTAATTAATGAGATCAGTCAAAGTTCTGCCGAATTTCATGCAATGGCTTACCAGGTAAGTCCCAATGCTACTGTTATCGGTTCTACAACTGCCGGAGCAGATGGCAATGTTTCTCAATTTCATTTGCCTGGGGGAATATGCACGATGATAAGCGGTATCGGTGTTTATCCGACAATTCACGGAATAAAGGAAAGAAGAGACAAATTGATTGAAACGGCAATGGAAATAATAAATAAGTTTAAACCTAATTAGATTATTGATAGGCTTTGCTAAAATTCTGTTTATCCCCTTTACAATTTCACCAATTTTCCGTTGCCACTTATATTTGTTACTACTTCAGTTGGGTCTCCTCTATAAGATACTTTTCCATTCCCTGAAATATAAACTTCAAGTTTATCCATTACCGATAAAGAAGTTTCACCATTGCCTGATATTTCAACTTTTGCTGTTTTTGTTTTTACGCCAAGCGTAGCAATATTGCTGTTGCCACTTGATTGAATTGTATAAGAATTGCTATTCATTTTATCAATACTTATACCTGCGCTGCCTGATGTTGAAATGGATAAATTATCGGTATCTTCAAAATTACCCGTAGCCTTTATAGAAGAAGAACCGGACATATTTAATGCATTAAAGCCGGGCATGGTTATATACACTTCTATGTTATCGTTTTTTACATTTAAATTATTACGGTAATGCAGGTACAATGTACTATTTTTTACTTCTGTAATATATTCTGATACAAGATTGCTATACCCTTTTACTTTTACAAAAATTTCAGGAGCATAATTGATATAGATTTTAGCACTGCCGGAAGTATTTAAACCAGAAAAGTTATCGGTGTTTCTTTCTACTGTAATGATATCTCCGCTGCCACGAACTACATCTTTACTGCACGATGCTGCTAAAAAAGCAATTACAAAGAATGCGAATAGTCTTTTCATGTCAAATAGATTTCGGCAAACATAAATTGAGCAGGATTATTAAATGAAACAATAAGTATCAACTCGAATTAATGAGTTACAAATTGTTGAATAATTAGGATGGATGGTTGGGTGAGTCCTCTTCAATAGAGAAGCTTAACCTTACACCTTCTTCAAAACTCACCGGATTATAGCCTAATTCCTTTTTTGCTTTATCAATCTTCAAGCCTGAACGTTTGGCTCTTTTTACCGGTTCCGGAAAAGTTTCACTTGTTACATCTTCAATTAAAGATGCATCGAGTTGCAAGACTTTTGCTGTTGTAACCGCCATTTCATAAGGCGATAAAATATCTTTTCCCGCTAAATGATAAATACCTTGTTTCTTAGTGTTTATAATTTTTTCTATCCCTTTGCATATATCATAAACATAAGTAGGCGTTCTTTTCTGATCACTTACAATTTTCAAATGTTTACCTTGTTCAAGACTGTTCTTTATCCAATGCAGAAATGAACCTCTTAAACCTTCCCACACAGGTCCATAAATAAAAACAGGACGTACAATAGTGAAAGTTATACCACGGTTTTTTACTGATTGTTCTGCCTGTAATTTGCTTTCCCCATAAAAATTCAATGGTGCAGGTTCATCATCTTCGTTATGCGGCCCGTTTTCTCCGAAAATAAAATCCGTAGAAATATAAATAAAATGTGCTGCGGGTTGATACTCTTTCAGGGCATTCAGCAAATAATTGGTTGAAGAAATATTTATGTCTGTACAGCCTTGTTGATCAGTAGCGCATTCATCCGGTTTACTCATTGCAGCAGTATGAATGATTATATCCGGCAACTCCTGCTGCACCATCATTTCAACGGCTTTTTTATTTGTGAGATTAACCTCGTAATATTTGATATTATCATGAATAGGAATACGTCGTTCGCCCCTGTTGGCAGCAATAATTTTGAAATGATGATCAGCTAAAAAAACACAAAGGTGTTGACCTAAAAAACCATTTGCACCCGTTATTAATACTTTCATGAAAAAATTATAAGTCCCGAAAATATTTCTTTTGAATCGAAATAAACATCAAAAAAAAGTAACGCATAATAAAAAACGTGTGAGGCTTTCGAAAACCTCACACGTCCATTTTCAACATCCAGCCCGTTTATCAGTAATCATCACCACCTTCATCAAACGATTCTTCCTGGCTGCCATGCTCTCCTTTATCCTCGCCTTCTTCACCAAAACCTTCCGTTCCCTGGTTAAGATCATACTTCTCTTCAATATCCACAAACTTATCTCCCAGCAAACTTTTAGTACCATATTGTTGCGGGCCAATGCCCTCTGTTCTCGATACTGCAGGATAAGTTATCTTATGGTTTTCTTCTTTACTCACATTTATCAGTTCAACTAAAAAAGTCCAGTTCTTATTAAAATCATATACGTAAACAAACTTCTGGTTTGTATCTCTTATCTCGCTGCCAATTGTTGTTTTTGCCATTATCAGCGGTTCTGCTTTATAAGACTTGTCATATTTCTCAAAACTAATTTCACGCCCTCTTTGCCAGTTATCATTGCTTCGGTAAAAAGTAGCCTGGTGTTTATTATCAAACTCATAGGCCTTCAGGATCGTATAATGCAAGTCCTGAAATGTTTGCGTATGTTTTATAACCACATCCCTGTAAACCGCATCATCTTCCTCAAGGTAAATACGAAACTTTAATATCGCCATTCTATGTTGTTTTTATTAGTGTACGTTTTTTTATAACCTTGGTTCTTCTGTTAGTGTTAATTATTATTTTAAACTTAACTGCAGTGCAGCTATCAGCTTTCGTTGTGTCACTCACTTGTACGCTTTGTTCTTTACTCAGCTTTCTTTGCACCATTTCTTAAATTCTTCTCCTGTAACACTGATAATTATATGCATTCAAATTTCCTGCTAACTTCTTACAAGCTCAGTTTTTCTGCTCTTTGTAGTGCACTAATATCTTATCTAACACCTTTTTTCAGATACCTGTTCGCCTGTTTTTGCTGCCGGATGCAATCTTAACATTAATAAGATAAGCTAAACAGCGAAAATACAATTTATTGTATGGGTTGCAAATCAAGTTCACTTGCTTTTTGAAGCATATATTTATAAGCAGCATCGTAATTATTTGGAATAATACCATCAAGAATTGCTTCGCGGATCGCATCCTTGATAATACCCACTCGCCTGCCCGGATTTAGTCCAAATGTTTGCATAATAATTTCACCTGTTATCGGCGGTTGCCAGTTGCGCATTTTATCAATTTCTTCTACTTCCGCTAACCGTTGACGAACCATCTCAAAGTTCTGCAGGTAACGTTTTACTTTTTGTTTGTTTTTACTTGTAATATCTGCTTCACAAAGCATCATTAATGATTCAAGATCATCACCTGCATCAAACAGCAAACGCCGTATAGCACTGTCAGTAATATTTTCTTTTGTGAGACTTATAGGCCGTAAATGCAGAGCCACTAATTTCTGAACCAGCTTCATTTTTTCGTTCTGGGGTAACTTCAGCTTTGTAAAAATTTTAGGAACCATTCGTGCACCCACCACTTCATGTCCATGAAAAGTCCAGCCGTGGCCTTCTTCAAATTTTTTTGTAGCAGGTTTGGCAATATCATGCAGTAAGGCAGCCCAGCGTAACCAAAGGTCGTCGGTTTTTTCAGCAATATTATCGAGCACTTGTAAAGTATGATAAAAATTGTCCTTGTGCCCTTTTCCATCAATATATTCAGCGCCGTGCAAAGCCATCATTTGAGGAAAAATAATTTGCAATAAACCAGATTTTGATAACAAGTCCCAGCCTACAGAAGGCTTATCAGTTAACATTATCTTATTCAACTCATCGGTTATACGCTCCTGTGAAACAATTTTTATTCTTTCTGCGTCTGTAACAATGGCATTAAATGTTTTTTCTTCGATAGTAAAATGCAGTTGCGCAGCAAAACGAATGGCACGCATCATCCGCAAAGGATCATCGCTGAAAGTTTGAAAAGGATCAAGCGGTGTTTTAATGATCTTCTGCTCAATATCATTCAATCCATTAAAAGGATCAATCAATGTTCCATAATCTTCATTGTTTAAACTTATTGCAAGGGCGTTTATAGTGAAGTCGCGGCGGTTTTGATCATCTTCTAAAGTTCCAGGTTCAACTTCGGGTTTGCGG
>JAEZRL010000139.1 GCA_023440945.1 Bacteroidota bacterium | reverse complement strand
ATGCCTTTTTTCATTTAAAATATTAAACTGCTGACACAAATATTCAAGCCCATATATTCTTAACCCCGGAAAAGCATGACGGCTCAAACGCAGCGTACATAATTTTTGTGTATGCCATTCATAACCTGCCTGCTGTAAATGATATTTTATGAAAGAGTGATCGAAGTTTACATTATGCGCAACAAAAATGCGGCCCTTCAACATATTATAAACTTGATAAGCAACAGAAGAAAACGGCGGCGCATCTTCAACCATCTGGTTACTGATACCTGTTAATGCAGCAACATATTTTGGGATGGGAAAACCAGGATTTACAAGCGTTTCATAACGGCCTTCCACTTCTTTGCCGTTGTGCAAAACAATGGCAATTTCCGTTATACCATTATTGTGAGCGTGACTTCCCGTCGTTTCTATATCAACAATTGCATACATAAATTCCAGCGCAAAAAATATTAATAAAGGTAAGTAAACAGGCGTTTGTTTGTAATCGTTATTTTATTTTTTTGATACCAGCTTTTGTTTCTTATGGCATCATCTGTTGCGTCGCATTACGTTCATCGTTCCATTTTCAATTAAGCTTTAAGTACCAGTTTCATGATTCACAGCTTCTATCTCATCGCTTATCTTTGCGCTGAAATTAAGTTTATGGAAGCAAAAAAAGCGTCGGAAAGTTTTACGATAATGAATGAACTGGTGTTACCAAACGACACGAACACTTTTAATAACCTAATGGGCGGACGATTGATGTACTGGATGGATATTGCTGCAAGCATGGCTGCAGTAAAACATTGTGGTTCACCAAGTATGACAGCCAGTGTTGATAATCTCAGTTTTAAAAATCCTATTGGCCTCGGTAATATCGTTCATATTGAAGCAAAGGTGACACGTGCTTTTACAACATCCATGGAAATTTATTTACGTGTTTGGGCAGAAGATTCATTGCATCAATATAAATATGAAAGTAATGAAGCTTATTTCACTTTTGTCGCCTTAGATCCTAATGGGCGGCCTAGAAAAGTACCCGCTATTATTCCTGAAACAGAAGAAGAAAAAAAACTGTATGATGGCGCTTTGCGCAGAAGACAGGTGCGTTTGATATTAGGCGGAAAAATGAAACCCGATGACGCAACAGAATTAAAAGCGTTATTCTTTCCACAAGTGTAAATAATGAGAAAGATTAGCTGAAAGGTAAAAATCCACTATCCGACCTTTTTCATTTCCAATAAAAAATGCAACAACCAGAACTAATATAGCGCTACGTTTTGAACCGAACCACCAAATTATTCCGATGAAGAAAATAGCCATGATTCCCGCCCGTTATGCAGCCACACGTTTTCACGCTAAATTGATGCAGATGCTTGGCAACAAAACTGTTATTCGTCACACGTATGATAATACTGTTGCAACGAGTTTGTTTGATGATGTTTATGTTGTTACAGACAGCAATATAATTTATAACGAAATAAAAGGTAATGGTGGCAAAGCTGTCATGAGTAAAGAGCAACACGAAAGCGGAAGTGATCGTATTGCAGAAGCAGTGCAGGATATGGATGCAGATATCGTTGTAAATGTTCAGGGAGATGAACCTTTTGTAAAAAAAGAGCCACTGCAAAAATTATTAAATGTTTTTGAAGGCAAGCAGGGACAAGAAATACAAGTTGCAAGCCTGATGCAGGTCTTAAAAGAAGAACAGTTTATCGAAGACCCGAATTATGTAAAAGTTGCGATTGATAAAAATTTCAATTCGCTGATGTTTAGCCGTTCGGTTATTCCTTATCCGCGTAACAAGGATGTTTCTATTACCTATTATGAACACATTGGCGTTTATGCTTTTCGCAAACAGGCTTTACTCAATTTCACCAAATGGCCAATAACACCTTTAGAAGCAGCAGAAAAAATTGAATGTCTTCGCTATCTTGAAAATGGCATTTCTTTAAAAATGGTTGTTACAGATTATATGGGCGTTGAAATAGACACACCTCAAGACCTTGAAAGAGCAGCAAAATATTTATAGAACGTTCTCTTATTGAAGCCATAAAAACGGAACGTACAAGTGAAGTAAGATCGTCAGCGGAAGATATCATATAAATCTTATTACCATTTATGATAAGGCTGATGTTGCAGACATTACAGATAAGAGCTTAAAGCTTTACTAAAAGCATTTACGAGGAGAAGTAGCACTTACTGGAACAGTACTTGTTTTGATTCTATACAAATATATCTGACTATGGAATCAAATGAACAGATTGCAAGAGAGGCTTTCGGTAAAGGACGGTTATTATTCAAGCCAAAAGAACAACAGCTTATTGCGGCGCCGCAATATGGTGTTCGGCCAATTGAATTGGATGCAGAACGTGATGGATTCTACTACATTCCGCGTACTTATCAACATGCAAAGCCGGCTCCCCTCGCGGTTATGTTACATGGTGCAGGAGGCAATGCCGAACAGGCTTTACAACTCTTGCAACCTTATGCTGATTTGCACAACATTATTTTGCTTGCGCCTGTTTCAAGAAGCAATACCTGGGATATTATCAGCAATGATCTTTTTGGAACAGATGTTTTTTATATCAATGAATCATTGCATAAATTATTCGGATCTTATGCCATTGATGTTCACCATTGCGCAATAGGTGGATTTTCCGATGGCGCTTCTTATGCTTTATCTCTCGGTATGCTGAACGGAGATCTGTTTACGCATATCGTAGCTTTCTCCCCAGGTTTTTATTATGCGCCGCATCCAACAGGCAAACCGCAGATATTTATTTCCCATGGAATACAGGATAATGTGCTCCCTGTTGAATCGTGCAGTCGCCGTATCGTTTCGAGATTAGAAGCAGGTAACTATGAGTTTATTTACAATGAATTTACTGGCATGCACACCGTTCCTGAAGAGGTAAGCAGTGATGCGGTGAGGTGGTTTATTGGTAATATTTAAAAAAACAATAAAACTTGAGAAAGTATTCATTCTGATACCAGCTTAGTTTTTTATGGCATCTTCGTTGCGTCGCAATCACTTCATCTGTATATCCTCGGGCATCTTAATTTTTTATTCAAAGCTTCATCAGCGCGACAATTCTATTGAATAGAGAACAGAACGTACACGAGTGCGACGCAACGATGTATAATAATCGGAATGTAGTTTGGCTCATACTGATAACTACTACACAATCTTAAACCGCAACATTATAACAACGCTCTCAAACTTGCACGGCCAATGTGAATGGTTCTAGTTTCGCCGGGCTTTCTGCCTTCGTATTCAAAACTTAACTCGAGATTATTTATTAAGCGTTTGGTGAGGTTGATGTTCCATAAAAAATTCTTGCCCGGCAGCAAACCATCAAGCATAATATAGCTTGTTGTAGTATTTGTTTCGCCATTGAATTTGATATTACTGAAAGTAAACTTTGCCATTACACTTGTATTGTTAACTGCATTGTATTTGCTTTCAATGTTGAAGGAATTGCTAATAGCTTTCTCGCCTCCGTATATTTCTGCATTTATTTTTTGCAGGTATTGATAACCTGTTTGTACACGAAACACGGTGCCGGAAGTATAGGTAATGCGTGGTTCTGCAGACATCGTTTTTATTTCATAATTGCGATTGCTAAAGGCAGGTGTGAACAAATTATTCTTCCCCTTTTTTTGAATAAGTTCAAGTGTGTAAGCTTTACGAATGTTAACTCTTCCTTTTACTGTCCATTCATTGAATTGCCTTGTTTCCAAACCATAAGTAAGCAAGGCTTTGTTATAGTTGCGAAGATTGCTCAAATCAATTCCCCAAATTGTACTTGTGCGATTAAAAGAAAGCGTATTGCTTGCAACATAATTTAAACTGATGAGGGCTGTATCCTGTATTTTATTGTTAAAGGGATTGAATATCGGTTTGCCATTTGACAATTGTTTTTTTCCCGTTTGCAAACTTGATTGGGCATTAAATCGTGTAATGAAATTTTTCCACTTGTTGTTATGAATTGAATTGGCTATCGCTTTTGGATTGATGGAAATACTGTAATTAAACTGATTATAATTTGCTTTTAAAAATTCATTCGTTGGAATAAAAACGCGGATATATTTTGCCTGATCAGGAAACAATGCAATCTCAAATTCATTGAGTTGGGGAATGCCGTCATTGTTATAATCATTCCATGCATATTCGCCACGGCCTGCCGGCACTTCTATGTAAGAAAAATCACGACGTTGTTCCTGGCCTGCGCCAATTTCATACAAAACATTTCCGGTGATAAAACCATTCCATTCGTTAATGTAATATTCAGCACGTCCCAATAAACTATTATCCGGTTGTTGCGAGGTTAATTTATCATTCGTGATAAAGAGTTGGCGATAAGTTACATTCAAGCGAAACTGGTGATGTGCATTTTGCAATAACTCCACCTGGAAGTTATAGTTGTGACTTCTGTCTGTCTGCACCAGGTCTTTTTGATAAGGCGTTTTATCTTTTCTTGTGTAATAAGTGAAAGAATAATGATTTTGTTTCGACTGATCTGATTTAATATAAGCACTCAGCGTTTCAAATGCAAAGCTTAAAGGTGTTACCGTGTCGGTTAGAATATTACGGATCTCGTTGTGTTCTAAGGCATAGCTTGCACCTATAGTGTAATTGTAAAAAGATGCAAAGGTTTTGTTTATATCAATAGTTGGCCTTAAATAATAACCTTTATCAAAAGGTGTGTTGATGTTTGTTATGTTGAATATATCGCTTACACGAAGGCTTCCAAAAGTTTGTTCATGCTGAAGTATATTCCGGTAACCTTTATAACCATCACTTCTTAAATAACTGCTAAACTGGTATTGAAGATTGTTATTTTTTTCATCGTTTAACTGTAAACTTAAATAAGGCAGTTGTTCTGTCGCAGGAGTAGTCAGCAATGGTAATCCCCAATCTCTTGAAAATTCAACAGCTCTTAATCTTTCAACCGGCTGAAAATTTTTATCCACCCATTCATAACCTGCACTTGAAACGAGATTAAGAGCCTTTCCTTTGGTCGTTTTCCATGCATTATTTTTGGTAATGCTTACTTTGCCTGCATAACCAACATCATTTCGCTTACTAATTTTTGAGAACGTATTTACATCGTATTTGCTTGAAGCAAGTTCCGCTTTTATGATCGTGTTTTCATTTAAAGCATATTCCCCACCGACACTTATAACCTGTTGTTTTTTTGGTGTTACTAAAAAAGCTGCGGGTTCAAAACTGCCTTGCGGAATATTATTTACTGGCTGCACCCATTGAAACACTTTGCCGTTTGCAGCATTGAACAAAGGCGTATAATTCCCTTTGTTTATGCCTACTTCAACAAATGATAAACTGTATTTCGCACTGTCTGGATTAACCGAATAAACATAAATAGAATCGCTTCTGCCGTTATAAACCGTATCAACTTTTTTATACAAAATTTTTGATGCAGAAAAACTGTCAACAGAAGCAAAAGGATAAAATGCATTTTGAATACTGTCACCAATATTGGCAAGAAATTGCTTTTGCTGTACATCAAGCGTTTGATTGATGGGCGAATTTTTCGCATCGGCATTACTGTAGGCAGAAACATTCAGTTTAAAACGTTTGCCAAAATCCGTTTGATTGTTTACATACAACATCGAGTTGAGATAGTTTCTGTCTGCATACTCAAACTCAACCTGCACTCGTTTATCTTTTGTGATCATTTGTTTGGGCGTAAAAGTTATTTCCGCTGTATTGTAATTGATCATGTAATCCTGGTCTTCACCGCGCTGCATTAAAATTCCATCAATAAAAACTTTCTCTGTTCCGGCAAGTACAATAAAATAAAATTCGTTGTTGTTACCCTGCAAACGATAAGGCCCCTGGTTGCCTTCCTGCACATCAAGAATATTTCTTGCAAACTTTCCTTTTGCAATAGCACCGCTTAGCAGAGTTTGATTCCTTATATTGTCGCCCACGTTGAATTGTTGTACGTACGAAATTCCCTGTAAGCGTTTATAGAAATTGAGAAAGTAAGATCGATCCTGGCGCAGGTCAATATCACCTAAATTAATTTCCCAGTTCCGTTTTTTAAACTGTAGCAATACTTTATCAAACTCATTTAATTGTTGTGTTGTGCCATCGGGTTGAATGGGAATATTGTTATCCGTGATAGCTGCGGCCAATTGAATGCTGTCGCCAATCAAGCCATTTATCTGTAGATTGAATTGAGAATTAAAAACAGCATCCTGGCTGTTGCCAAAACTCAGACTTCTGCCAAAGCTTCCGTTGTAATTAAGATTGCCAAAGTTGAATAAATTATTGTCATTTTTATTAGCTGGTTTAGCAGAAGGTTCAGCTATAAAATTATTCAGAACACTGTCGTAACGGTATTTTCTTGCAACAGCATTCAAACGCATAGGGAATACACGGTAATAGATGAATACACTATCCCGCTGAACATCTTTCTTCCATATCAAAACCGCATTGATATAATCAACCGAAAAATAAGAAGTGTCGAGATCCTCAACTACAACTGTTTTAGGAACAATGCTGAGCGAATCTACCTGCACAACATTATGGGCAGCTATTTTTTTCTTTCTCAAATTAGACACCTGTGCAAAAACCGGCAGTATAAAAATGGTTGCAATAACAGATAATATAACGGTAGCCTTACGCTGCATCAATTCGTAACAATAAACAAGTATCGGCTAAAATTTATTGTTGATGAAATTTTAAGTAAGCGAATTTGCTGTGGTGATACATCATCCTTTTGTATAATTTAATATGATTTTCATTTTAAGGAATATCTTGATAAGTTCAATCAAGAATATAAATTCTATCTGAAGCATTGTCTTTGTTTATATCATGTGCAGCAAAAGGTATCAATTTCTTTGTTTTTGTTTCTTATTATTTCCGAGCCTGCTGATAACAATTTTGAAGGATTAGTTTTTTTGCATAATTAGTATTGCATTCTTCGTTTAATCAGCGTATTTTACCTTGTTGCTTTCACTTCTTAATTAGTTGAATTAAGTTGGTTGAACTATGAAGGATAACAAACGCCGATTAACTGCTACCTAATTCAATAATATTAAGTTTTACCTGCAACTTATTCAGTTTAAAATCCGGCCCTCTGTTAAGCTAATCGCAAATCATTAACTACAAAAACCTTTCAACATGAGAAAAAAGTTACTCATCATCACACTGCTGATGCTGGCAGTTTCTTCCTATGCCCAAAACAGGTTCAATCAAATGATCCAGGGAGACAACGGACTTTCCAAACGTTTTGTGCGTATTCCTGATAACCAACAGGCGAATTTCGATCCTTCAAATGCAAGGTCTTTTTTCGGTCTTGATGCTAACAGCAACCTTGTTCTTATGAACAAAGAAGTGGATCAGATTGGTCAATCACATTACCGTTATTATCAAACCTTCAAAGGTATTCCGATTGAAAACACGATGTATATTGTTAACACAAGCGGAGCGTCTTTAACCGGAATGAGTGGCGACATTATTGTGAATTTTGATAAGCAGATACAGCAGCGTAATACTTCAACGGTGCTAACGGCTGCAAATGCTATTAATGTTGCAACGGCCTTATCAGGTGCATCGCAGTTTATGTGGGAAGATGCATCGAAAGAAAAAGCGCTTTCTGAACAAAGCAACAGCAAAAATTCTTACAGGCCGAGTGTAAAACTTGTGTGGTACACTCCGGGAAACGAAATAAGCAATAAGAATATGGTGCTTGCTTTTAAAGTAGATATCTATACAAAAAAGCCATTAAGTCATGCGGATTATTACATTGATGCTGCTACCGGAAAATTGCTTGGTAAAAATGATAAGATACAAACGGCTGATGCTGTTGGCACAGCCAATACAGAATACAGTGGCAGTCAAACTATTCATAGCACCAAAGGAACAACCAACTACACTTTGCGGGATGGAACAAGAGGAAGCGGTATTATTACTTTACATGGCGACTCCAACAGTGGCACGCTAGATTACACAAGTACCAATAAAAACTGGAATTTAACAGGCGCAAATCAACATGCGATGGATGTACATTATGGAGTAGAGCAAACTTATGATTTTTATAAAGCAAAATTCAACCGCAATAGCCTTGATAACAATGGCTATGGATTGATAAATTATGTAAACGTAAATATCACAGACAATGCTTTTTGGGATGGAACATCTATGAATTTTGGAACCCGTTCAACCAATGGTAAAGGTGTTACAGGTATTGATGTTACCGGTCATGAACTAACGCATGGTGTTACGCAGTTTACCTGTGGTTTGCAATACAGCTATGAATCCGGAGCAATGAATGAAAGTCTTAGCGATATTATGGGTAAATCTGTTCAGTTTTATGCAAAACCAGGCGATATTAACTGGCAGATGAGTAATGATATGGGATGGATAAATCGCAATATGGCAAATCCAAATGCAGAAGGTCAGCCCGATACTTACCAGGGAACGTACTGGTACACA
>JAEZRL010000132.1 GCA_023440945.1 Bacteroidota bacterium | reverse complement strand
CGTGAAAAAGGTGACTGGAAAGCTCAGTTTTTTACGGTTGGGGGTTCAGCTTTTTTATACATTAAAAATAATGATGTACAAACACTCCAACAGGTAAAATCTCTGCTGGATAAACTGCCTGCAGATAAAAAGAAACTTTTCCGCATAATAGATCGTAACATGCTTGATAAAGCAGGTGCAAATCCTGAAGTGGCGCTTGCATTATCAGGCCTCAACAATACTTCTTTTTCCAATGCTTTTACAGGCGATGATCTAAAGCCTGCACAAGGAGGTACACATGGTTATTTTCCTGACTTCAAAGAAATACAAACAGGTTTTGTAGCTTATGGACCAACCATAAAACAAGGCGGCGTGATCAATGAAATGAATGAGAGAGACATAACTTCTGTTGTGATAAAATTATTAGGCCTTTCTTTACCTTCTGCGAAAGGTAAAGTGCCGTCAAATTTATTTTCTGAATAAATTTTTATTCGCTTAGGGTAATTGAAATTTCAAACGTATATATAACCGTACATTCATACTGCATGATAACCAAAGAATTGTTTGATAAGTTTTTGCAAAATGAATGTACTGAAGAAGAGCGGTTGCTCGTGCTGAATTTTCTCCACGAAAATCCTGCAGCACTGGATGAATTTTTGCCGGCAGAAGAATTTGAATATGTTGTTACAGGTGAATTACCGCCTGAACTGGAAATAAGATTACTGGATGAGATAAATAAAAAAACACGCACAGGAATTACCGTTCCGATTATTGCAAAGCGCATTCTTGCAGCAGCATCGGTTATATTGATCGCCGGTTTTGCCTGGAAGTTTTTTATGCAACATGATGTAGCGGATAAAAGCGTTCCAGCAGTTGCAAATTTTGTAAATGTTCCAAAGTGGGTAAACGTATCTGCAGCAAATAAAGCTGTGGATGTGTTGCTGCCGGATAGTTCTTTGATAAAATTATCAGCACATAGTTCTTTAAAATATAAAGATGCTTTTGGTAAGAATAAAACACGCCAAATTTATCTTTCCGGCCAGGCATTTTTTAAAGTAGCAAAGGATAAAACAAAGCCTTTTACAGTTTTCAGTGGAGAAATTGCAACAACTGTTTTGGGTACAACATTCACGGTAACGGCGTATGAAGAAAGAAAGTTAATTCGTGTTCATTTACACACTGGATTAGTAACAATTAATTCATCTAAAGAGCAAGGCAAAACGCTTGACAGTTCTATATTTTTGCGGCCCGGAGATGAGTTCTTTTATAACAGGTTAACGAAAAGTTCAAATGTTAGAAGAGCAAATAAAACAAAGACGAATGAAGCGAAGAAGAAAAATGAAAAGCATAATATTTATAAACCAAACTGGTATCAATTCAAAGGACAGGAACTTTCTGATGTGTTTGATCAGTTGAGTTTTTATTACCAGGTTGATATCGAATACGCAAAAGAAGATATAAAGAATCATTACATAACAGCTCAGTTTACATTAACAGATTCATTGGATAAAATTTTAAAAGATATAGCCTTGCTGAACGATTTAAAAGTATCCAAGCAACAGAACAAGTATATTATATCAAAATAAGAGATGCTTATGACAAGACACTGTACTTTTTATTATTGATTGGACCGTTCAAATTATTATGATCTCTGAAAGATCATAACAAGAACCTGTAAGAGTACGAAAAAACAGGTGTTCTTATCAACAAAGTTTATTGAAAAAATCAACATGAAGTTGATACAAAAAAACGCTTTTTAACAGCGATCGTTATTGTATTGTCTAAAACAAACCATACATGAAAATGAAAATCCTTTCTTCCTGCACAGCATTATGTTTAATGCTTGTGATGGTTTTAATTTCTTCGGATATAAATGCGCAAGCCCGAAGTAACGTAACAGGAATTGTTCGCAGCGAAAGCGGAACCAATCTTGCCAATGCTACTGTCACGGTGAAAAATGCAAAAACAGGTTTTACTGCCTCTACGCAAACAGATACTTCCGGGGTGTTTCATTTTTCCGGTCTGCCTTCGGGTGATTCTTACAGTTTTACCGTTTCTTATGTGGGTTACCAGCCACAAACTTTAGATGGTTATGATCTGAAGCCGGATGCAACTTTTTCTATGATCGTTGATTTGAAAGAACAAAGTTCTACTTTGAATGATGTAGTGGTTGTAGGTTATGGCACACAGAAAAAAGCCAACCTTACCGGTGCCGTTGCGCAGGTAAGCGGCGAAGTTTTTGAGAATCGTTCTATCTCCAATATTAACCAGGGATTGCAGGGCGAAATTCCAAACCTGAACATAACAATGGGTGATGGAAAACCAATTCAGTCACCTACTTTCAACATTCGCGGTACAACTTCAATTGGTCAGGGTGGTAGCGCATTGGTTTTGATTGATGGTGTAGAGGGCGATCCAAGTCTTTTGAATCCTGCAGATGTTGCGAGTGTAACTGTTTTGAAAGATGCATCTTCTGCAGCTATTTATGGTGCACGTGGTGCTTTCGGCGTAGTATTGATCACTACAAAATCACCATCAAAAGACAAAGCTACCGTAACTTATTCATCTAATTATTCCATCAAAACGCCAACTGTTGTTCCTGATATAGTTTCTGATGGTTACACTTACGCTTCTATGTTTAATGATGCCTGGACTGCATGGAATGATTACTCTCAAACGCCGCAGAACATTAATAAAACACAGCCCTTTTCCCAGGCATATTTGGAAGAATTGAAGAAGCGTCATGATGATCCGAGCCTGCCTCGCTGGGGAACTGATGCAAATGGTAATTATGTTTATTACGGTAACACCAATTGGTACGACTTATTATATAAAAATCACACAAACGCAACTGATCAAAATATTTCTGTTTCAGGCAGCAGCGGTAAAGCAAGCTATTATATAACAGGGCGTTATTTCGGTCAGAACGGTATTTTCCGTTATAACACGGATGATTACAAAATGTATAATCTTACGGCTAAAGGTTCTATTGAATTATTGCCGTGGTTACAGATAAACAATACTACGCAGTTTTCCAGCAGAAATTACCACAATCCTTTAAACGTTGGTGAAGGCGGTGGTATCTGGAGAAACCTGGCAGACGAAGGCCATCCTTCTTCTCTTTTATTTAATCCTGATGGTACTTTCACACAATCTGCTGCTTACACAGTTGGAGACTTTGTTTATGGAAAAAATGGAATTGATTTCAACGATCGTGTATTTAAGAATACAGTCGGATTTGCATCGAAATTTTTCCAGGATAAATTTCGTGTGAAAGGTGATTTTACTTACCAAATAACCGATAATGATCAAAAGCAAATTCGTGTTCCGGTTCCTTACAGCGTAACTCCCGGCGTTACTGCATATGTAGGAACCGCAACCAATGATCTCAAAATGTTAAATGGTCATAATCAATACATCGCTGCAAATATTTATGCAGAATATGAAACCCGTTTTGGTGAAGGCCATTACTTTAAAGCTTTGGCCGGATATAATTATGAGGAATCTGTTGATAAAGGATTCAGTGCACAAAGAAACGGCTTGATCTATGCCGACGCAACTGACCTGAATCTTGCATTAGGGCAAAACATCAGCACTGCAGGTGGTTATGAAAAATGGGCGATATTGGGTGGTTTTTACAGGCTGAATTATTCATGGAAGGACAGGTATTTGGTTGAAGTGAATGGCCGTTATGATGGCTCTTCTAAATTTCCATCAGATCAGCGTTATGCATTCTTTCCTTCTGTTTCAGTAGGATGGAGAGTGGCGAAAGAGTCTTTCTGGCACGTTTCTCCTTCCGTTATTACTGATCTGAAAATAAGAGCTTCTTATGGTTCACTTGGCAATGGTAACATCAATTCTTATGCATTCCAGGAAAAATTTTCCATCAGCCAATTGGGGAGAGTTATTAATGGCGTAAGGCCACAACAAACAAGCCAGCCAAATGTTTTGCCTGCCGGACTTACCTGGGAAACTTCCACAACCAAAGACCTCGGGTTGGATCTGGCAATGCTGAACAATCGTCTTTTATTTACAGGGGATGCTTATATACGTAAAACCACCGATATGTTTACCGTTGGTCAAACCTTACCTGCTGTTTTCGGCACAGATGTACCAAAAGGTAACTATGCTGATTTGAAAACCGTGGGTTGGGAAGGTTCTATCACCTGGCGAGATATGTTTAATGTAGGTACCAAACCTTTTAATTATAGAATTGGTTTCTGGATGTCTGACTACCAGGCAACGATTGTTAAATACAATAACACGGGTAATAAACTAACCGATTATTATGTGGGAGAAAAATTAGGCGACATTTGGGGTTATGTAAATGATGGTTACTGGACAGAAGCTGATGTATCAAAAGCTGCGGCCGCTCAGGCTATCTTTAAAGCATCCACCAGCGGGCAATGGTTACCAGGCGATATTAAATTCAAAGACCTTAACGGCGACGGTGTTATCAACAACGGCGATAATACATTGGAAAGTCATGGAGATCTGCAAATAATAGGTAACTCCACGCCCCGTTATTCCTATGGTATCAGCTTAAGCGTAGACTGGAATAATTTTTCTTTCGCTGCTTTCCTTCAGGGAATTGGCAAACAAGACTGGTGGCCGGGCTCGGAAGCTGATTTGTTCTGGGGACAGTACAATCGTCCATATAATTATGTGTTCAAATCACAGCTTGGTAATATCTGGTCTGAAGATAATCTGAATGCTTACTGGCCCCGTTACCGCGGTTATGTAGCCCAAAACGGTGCAGGCGAACTACGCCAGGCCCAATCAAAATATCTTCAAAATGCTTCTTATCTGCGTTTGAAAAATGTGCAGCTGGGTTATGCATTGCCATCATCACTCGTTCATCGCTGGAAACTGAGTGCAATACGTTTTTATGTTTCAGGAGAGAATCTGATTTCATGGTCCCCACTTTATAAAATAACCAAAAACCTGGATGTTGAAAACATAGGAAAATCAGACGTTATACTTACAGGCTCCAGCAACAATGGTAATGGTAATAACTATCCCATTCTTAAAAGTGTAACGCTCGGCTTATCTGTTACTTTATGATTCATCAATTGTTAATCAATCAAAACAAAAATATGTTTCGACTAAATTTTTATAAACTTCTTATAGTGCTGGCAGCTTCTGTTACAGTTGCATCCTGCAGTAAAGAGTTGAACCAAACACCGCAATCAACAGCAACCAAAGATGCAATTTTTGGAAGCGAAGACGGACTAAAACTTTATACTAATTCATTTTACAATATCCTTCCTGGAATAAATGATGTTTTCAGGGGCGACGACATATCCGACTATGGTGCCCGAAGCCAGGTAGCCGATTATCTCCGTACCGGTGCTTACAGTTCACGCCAAAGTTCCGGGTGGTCATGGAGCGATTTGCGTAACGTTAATTATTTTCTTGAAAACTGTAATAACCCAGCGATACCGGAAGATGTAAGAAATAATTATATCGGTATAGCCAGGTTTTTCCGTGCTTGGTTTTATTTTGATAAGGTGAAAAGATTTGGTGATGTTCCCTGGATTGGTCATACAATGAGTGTGGATGATCCTGCTCTTTACAATGGCCGCGATCCACGAACTTTAGTGATGGATTCTGTTTTGGCTGATCTGAACTATGCCTGTGAGCACATCACTTCAACAGATGATAAAACACGCAGCCAGATAACAAAATGGATAGCGTATGGTTTTAAATCACGTGTTTGTCTTTTTGAAGGAACTTTTAGAAAGTATCAAACCAGTTATAATTTAGCATCTACTGCAGATACCTGGCTTCAGAATGCTGCAGATGCCGCAAAAGCGGTAATGGATAGCAAAATGTATAGCCTCAATACCGCAGGCGGAACAGACCTTTCTTATCGCCAGCTATTCATCAGCACAGCACCTGTTACCAGCGAAATAATGCTGTCAAATGTTAGCAGTACCGCACTTAGTATTTATAACGATGCCAATTGGTATTACACAAGCTCTACTTACGGTGTCCGTTTCAGTTTTATCCGCACATTCATCAATACTTATCTCAATCTTGATGGTACGCCTTTTACCGATGTCCCTGGTCATGATACTATGACTTTTGCCCACGAAACACAGGGACGCGATAAAAGGTTGCAACAAACAATCCGTACGCCGGGATATATGAGAACCAGTAGTAATAAACAGGTTCCTGCGCCTCCTGTTTTCTCCTATACGTACACGGGTTATCAGCCCATAAAGTGGTGTCTGGATGATGACTATTACGATAACGGGGCAAACAATACCAATTCAATCAGCGTAATGCGCTATGCCGAAATATTATTGAATTACGCTGAAGCAAGAGCCGAACTTGGACAACTAACAGATGAAGACTGGGCTGCAACCATCGGTGCACTTCGTGCAAGAGCTGGCATAACAGGAGGATTAACTGCAAAACCAACAACGATTGACCCTTATCTTCATACCAATTATTTCCCTGAAATAAGCGATCCTGCTTTGCTGGAAATAAGAAGAGAACGTGGAATTGAATTAGCACTGGAAGGATTTAGATTTTATGATTTGGTTAGATGGAAAAAAGGCGATCTGTTATTGCAGGAATGGAATGGATTTTATGTGCCTGCACTTAATCAACCAATGGATTTAAATAATGATGGCATTTTTGATGTTGCCTTTTATAAAGAAATGCCGGCCAATCCGGTAGATGGAGTGAGGTATATTTTTGTAGGTGAAACAAGCAACGGTGTAGCAAATCCGCAACGGCTTTCACATGACACTTATGGAGAGTTGCACTGGCTGGATAATGTGCCAAGAGAATGGGCGGATTATAAATATTTGTATCCTATTCCACTCACTGATTTACAATTGAATCCGAAATTAGGACAGAATCCCGGATGG
>JAEZRL010000115.1 GCA_023440945.1 Bacteroidota bacterium | reverse complement strand
GGCTATGACCAAATGGCTTTCTAATTATACGTATCGTATAGATATTGAATGGTGGGTATTTGCTTTGGCAGGTTTACTTTCTGTTTTGATAGCACTTATCACTGTAAGTTATCAGTCTATAAAAGCGGCGATAGCAAATCCGGTTAAAAGTTTGAGAAGCGAGTAACTGTTGATTTGAATTGATAAAAATTCTCCCAGGTTTTTTATGAACCCAACAGCAGAACAAAATCGGGCTGCGGTTGCGTCGCACACTTGTGCGTTCTGATCTTTTTTCAACATAATATTCCTAAGAAAGAGAAAACGTTAAAAACATTATGCTAAAAAATTATATTAAAATCGCATTCCGCAACCTGTGGCGTCACAAGGGTTTTTCATTCATCAATATAATGGGCCTTGCTGTAGGAATGACAGCTTTCTTCCTTATATTTCTTTATGTTCATTTCGAATTAAGCTATGATTCCTTTCATACCAAAGCCGATCGTATTTATCGAGTTGTTTCCGACATTAAAACACCTACTGAAACACTTCATGCAAGTGGTCCTTCATGGGCTGTACCACCAAATGCAAAAGACGAATTTCCGGAAGTAGAAGCTTTTGTACGCATAGCAGCAAACGACAATGTGTTGATAAGAAAAGGAGACATTAAATTCCAGGAAGACAATGCCATGTGGGCAGACTCATCATTCTTTAAAGTATTTGATTTTAAATTATTAAAAGGCGACCCTAATACAGCGCTGAAAGAACCGTTTAGTGTTGTATTTACTGAAACTGCAGCAAAAAAATATTTTGGTAAAACCAATCCGGTTGGGCAAAGTTTATTGATAACCGGTGATGGTTTGCCTGCTAAGGTAACAGGGGTGATGAAAGATATTCCGGAGAACTCACAAATACAGGGAGATGTAGTTCTATCCATGAGCACTATCACTCAAAAATTTAACCAGGGACTTGATAGTCAATGGGGAAATTATGGAGCACAGGCATATCTACTTTTAAAGTCAGGCACAAATGCTAAAGCGTTAGAAAAAAAATTTCCGGCTTTTTTAGAACGTCGCAATGGTGATGAAATGAAGAAGATGCAAATGTTCCCAACTTTATTTCTCGAACCGTTGAAAGATGTATATCTCTATTCTACCCGCAATGGCAGTAAAACAGGTAACATTAATAATGTTTATATCTTTTCCATCATTGCTGTTTTCATATTATTAATTGCCTGCATCAACTTCATCAATCTTACTACTGCACGCTCTGCTGAAAGGGCAAAAGAAGTTGGTATAAGAAAAGTGATAGGTGCCGATAAAAGTCAATTAAAAAGGCAGTTTATAGGCGAATCAATTGTCTTGTGTTTGCTTGCCTTTGTGCTTACTGTTATTCTATCGTGGTTCTTGCTTCCGTTATTTAACCAGTTAGCGGGCAAAACGGTTAGTGATGGTATTTTTTCACAGCCTCAATATGTCCTCCTGTTACTTGCTACTTCCGTAGGCATTGGTTTACTTGCCGGTATTTATCCTGCCTGGGTATTATCATCCTTCAAACCTGTTATAGTGTTAAAAGGGCGTTTTTCAACAGGTACACGAGGCATTCTATTAAGAAAGGGATTAGTGATTGCCCAATTTACTATTTCAATAATATTAATTATTGCCACCATTATTGTTTATAATCAAATGACCTTTATGCGTAACCAGGATCTGGGTTTCAATAAAGATCAGATGATGATTATAGATACTTATGGTGATCCTGCAAAAAAATCATTTCAACAATCATTGGCTAATATACCGAGTGTTAAATCAACGTCCCTGGCGGGAAGTGTTCCCGGCGGAAATAATCCCGGCGCATATTCTGAAATTGAAAACATAAAAGGTGATATGCAAATAGCCAACCTTGATCTTTATTTTGTTGATTTCGATTATATTAATCAATACAAAATAAAAATGGTAGCAGGTCGAGGCTTTTCAAGAGAGTTTGGCACAGATACTACGCAGGCAATGGTATTGAACGAAGCTGCTGTTAAAATGTTCGGTTATAATTCGCCGCAGCAGGCAATAGGTAAACGTTTTAAACAATGGGGGAGGGAAGGTAAAATAATAGGTGTAATGAAAGATTTTCATTATCGTTCTTTACAAAAGGACATTAAGCCTTTAAGTATGCGTATCGAACCCGACGGTTGCAACCTTGTTTCTATAAATGTTTCGTCAAACAATTTACCCTCAACTATTGCGGCAATAGAAAATAAATGGAAGTCGTTGATACCTAACAGGCCTTTCAGTTATTTCTTTTTAGATGAGTTTTTTAATAAACAATATCGTAGCGAAGAAAGATTTGGAAAACTATTTTTAAATTTTGCTGCATTAGCCATTTTTATTTCCTGCCTCGGTTTATTAGGGCTTTCATCTTACAGCACTATACAACGTACCAAGGAAATAGGTATCCGTAAGGTAATGGGTGCTTCTGTTACAAGTATTGTGAATCTTTTATCAACAGATTTTTTAAAACTGGTATTCTTATCTTTTTTTATCGCGGCACCTGTAGCCTGGTTTTTTATGCATAAGTGGCTGCTCGATTTTGCTTACCGAATTAATATAAACTGGTGGGCCTTTATACTCGCTGGCGCAACGGCTGTATTCATTGC
>JAEZRL010000075.1 GCA_023440945.1 Bacteroidota bacterium | reverse complement strand
AACTCAAAAGGAATATTTGACAATGCATCTTCTAAAGTTGCATGGGCATTACCACCTTTCAAAACATCAACCAATTGCTTGATAAGAATAGAATGATTATCGGCGTTCATGCGGTTAATTTGAGAACAAAGCTACAAGGTTGCTCTATAATATTACTCTTTCAATCAAGAACCTGCATAAATAATCAACCCAATTCCTGCAATAAATAAAATAAACATTACCGTTAAATAAGCATTGGTCGATTTTGATGCATGTTTAAATTCTTTCCATATAAATACGCCCCATAATGCAGCCACCAGCGTTGCTCCCTGTCCTAATCCATAAGAAATAGCAGGCCCGGCTTTGCCTGCAGCAATCAGGTTAAAAGAATTTCCCAACCCCCAGATAAGTCCTCCCAGAATGCCTACCAAATGCGTATTTATACGCTCTTTAAAATATTGTTGATAAGTAACAGGGGGGCCATCAAAAGGTTTTTTCATGAGGATAGAATTGAACAAAAAGTTGCTGATGAAAATGCCGACAGAAAAAATAAAAACTGCGGTGTAAGGTGTCATCTTACCTGCTGCAGGTGAGGCAAAATTTTCAAGATCCATCGAAGCTGCAATAAAGCGATAAAAGAAAGACATAAGCAAACCTGCAACAAGCGATATAACAATGCCTTTTGTAGAAACTGTCTTTTTTGCTGCACTCGCTTTGCGATAAGCGATCGCATTTAAACCAATAGCAACAGCAATGCAAAGCACACCAAAGAACAATAATATAGGGTCACCTTTTTGGGCCGCAAAATAATTGACCATTACACCAAGCACCAAAGCCAGCCCGATAGCAATGGGAAAGGCAACGGACATTCCCGCAATTGCAATGGCAGCAGAGAATAAAATATTTGCCGCATTGAAAATTATACCGCCAATAAATGCACTTATAATATTACCTGTATCTGCTTGTTTAAGGTCAGCAACAAAACTTCTTCCTTCACTGCCGATGCTTCCTAAAGTAAAAGCGGATAGAATGGAAAACAGTAAAATCCCTATAACATAATCCCAGTAGAATAATTCAAAACGCCAATTTTTTTCAGCTAGTTTTTGTGTGTTGGCCCATGAACCCCAGCAAAGCATAGTGATAATACAAAAAAGAATGGCAATCGTGTAATTAGGAACGATAAACATAATGGCAGCAGTTTGGTTTACTAACCTATTGAAAATAATTCAAACTACTAAGTTTTCATTTGAAAATAGTTTGGTTTTTATGCCCATACACTCCTTAGGGCTGCCATGATGCCAATTTTATTTTAATTGCCTTTGCGAAGGAATGGCTATCATCTTTGTTTCTTGAGTAAAATGATATAAGTCGGAAAATGATCACTGTAACCGCCACGATAATTTATGCCGTCATAAGTACGCATGGGATATCCTTTGTATCTACCAATATTTTCTATCATGAATGATCGTTTAAATACATGTGCCTGGTAAAAGAAGAAACCATTCTGTTCCCGATCAAGAAAAGAATGTGAAATGATTATCTGGTCAAACAAACTCCATGCATCCTGGTAAGCCAGAGTGCCGATCCCTTTCTTATAAAGATCGAACCAGGGATTGTATACATCTTTAGGCTTTACATCTTTCATTCTTCCTTTTGCCTGCAAAACCTTTGTAACACTTGGACTAACTGGATCATCATTCAGGTCTCCCATTACAATAATTTTTGCGGAAGAATCAGTTCGTTGAATTTTGTCTATCTGGTAACGACAAACTTTTGCTGCAGCATCACGACCAGGCCGGCTTCTTTCTTCACCACCAAAACGACTTGGCCAGTGATTTACCAATACATGAATCGTTTCTCCATCCAGTTTTCCTTTTACCCAAAGAATATCACGTGTGTAATAAGAATCTTTACTACCATAAGGAATTTTCACAAACAGTTTTGCACTTGAATCAATGACGAAATATTTTGGATTATACAATAACGCAACATCAACACCCCTTGAATCCCAGGAGTCATAATGAATAATTTGATAGTTGCGTTCTTTTAATAAAGGGTGACGAATAAGATCGTTTAAAACCGTATCATTCTCTATTTCAGCAACACCAATAAGCGCAGGACCATCTGCATTTATATCAGTCCCAATCTGCGATAAAACCGTTGCAAGATGCTCCACTTTATTCCAATAAACTTTGCTGTTATAATTTCTTTCTCCTCCAGGAAGAAACTCTTCATCGTTTACTTTTGGATTATTAACCGTATCGTAAAAATTCTCGAGATTATAAAAGCTGATGACAGCTACTTTATACTGTTTCTGCTGGGCAAAGCAAACAGTTGAAAGGAATAACAGGTAAAGGGTTAACAAGGGTTTCATAAACTATCTGAAAGTTATTCAAAATATTTTATGATTTAATACAATTGAAGAAGAATTTAATGAAGCAATTTTAGCCGTGAAAATTCTTATGCCGTGAAAAGAACAGAACGTACAAGAGTACGACGCAACGAAGTTTAATAGAATTACAAAAGCCGGGTGCCTAAAACAAAAAATCCCGCTTTACAGCAGGATTCTCATTGTTATTTACTGAAAAAACTTTTACACTGCGAAACTTTCTCCACATCCACAGCTACGGCTGGCATTCGGGTTTTTAAAATAAAAACCTTTTCCATTTAAGCCATCAGAAAAATCAAGCTCGGTATTTACAAGATAGAGGAAACTTTTCAAGTCAGTAACTACTTTAACTCCATTATCTTCAAACACCTGGTCCATCGGTTTTGTTTCGTTATCAAAATCGAGCTTGTAACTTAAACCAGAACAACCGCCGCCCACTACAGACACACGCAGAAAGTAAGATGTATCTCCTGCGATACCTGCATCTTCCATCAGCTTTTGCACCTTGG
>JAEZRL010000064.1 GCA_023440945.1 Bacteroidota bacterium | reverse complement strand
GTTGCTGCTCAACCTACACACATTTGGACACCTTATGAAATTCTCTCTTTTGTACACCAGATAAATAAACCAGGGAAAGTTCAAAGTTATTCCAGTACGAATTATGTTGTTTTAGGTGCTATTATTGAGAACGCTACAGGTAAACATGTAGAAGATTTTTTTCGTAACCGTTTTTTTAAACCGCTTGGGCTAAAATCAATGTATCTGGATATAAGAGAACAGAATAATGGACGTGGCCCATTGGCTGCTCCACATGATAATATCAGTGCATTCAATCCTATTTTTCTGGCAACCGGTCAGCCAACTTTTCCCGATGCTTATACCAATATTTCACGCTTTCCTTTTACGGCTATTTCATCGCTTGAGTTTACAAGCGGTGGTATTATTTCAACAGCCAAAGATGTAACGGAATGGAGCTCAGCCTTATTTGGCGGACGTGCAACAAGTAAAGCGGTTTTAAACAAAATGCTTAATTCTATCTCCAGCGTGCCCGATAAAGATGGCGACAGGCTTGGTTATGGTATTTTTATCTCAGGCAATATGAGTAAAACAGAAACTTTTATTGGTCATGATGGTAATGCCCCGGGCTATCGGTCTGTTATGTTTTATCAGCCTGATAAAGAGTTAACGTTAACTGTATTAACCAATTTTCATGGTGCAGATATTTATGCCATTGCAAGAGCTTTATACGCAGCCATTCCAAATTTTAAATGTGGTGAAAAAGAGGATGATAATGTTCAGATTTGCTTAAATGGTTACAGTGCCTGCCTGCCACGAAATTTTGCTTCACTGGCAATAACTTATACCGATGCAAAGCTTTGCAGTTGTAATAATTCAACAGTCAAAAACGGAACATCTTCGAATGCAGAAGCGGACAAAATAATAGGGGATGAGAATGTGCTTACTGTTTCACCAAATCCTTTTAACACCAATGTTTCTTTCACAATAAAAATAGCTAAAGCAGGGCCTGCAAGTTTAGAATTATATGATATGAATGGGAAGCTAATATCAAGTTTGTTCAAAGGCTTTGCAGAAAAAGGCAGGATTATAAAAGCTGATTTAAACAAAGCTGATCTTTCTTCCGGCATTTACATAGCACGTCTGATAACTGCAGGGGGAATCGTTGAAAAGAAAGTAGTAAAAATAAAATAAGCAAGTTAGCTATAAGCTATACAGGTATCGTTCAAACAGTTCATTCTTTTACATCAATCTTATAAGGTGAAAAAGTTAGTCCTTGCATTGTTCTCTATTTGTTTGCTGTTAAATTCTTTCTGCTATTGCCAGGAAATATTAACAAGCCAAAATGATTCTTTATTTATTAAAACCTTTCCTGGAGAAGTAAACAATGAAACCGAGGAGTTACCTTTTGAGTTAAACATAAAACACCCCTTGAATGATCAACACTATCAGTTACACTCATTACAATCTCACACATTTTCATCAGGATCAAGAAGAGGATTTAGTGGAGCATTAAAAGGAGCATTGATTGGCGGAGGAATTGGATTATTACCAATTGTTGCAGGACAAGGAGGTGGTTATGTTGCAATAATTACATTTCCTGTTGGGCTTATTACAGGTGCAATTATAGGAGGAACATCTAAGAAAAAGCATTCGGAATCGCTTTGACCTGCTATTGGAGGGATAAATGCCTTATCATTTCATTTTCAAGAGAAGAAAGCAACTCCTTTTGAGCCTGTTATTTCATTATTCAAAACTAACTGCAATGAAAAGAAAATGCTTATTTACAATTTTATTAATCTGCCTCTTTTTTGCATCGCCTGCTTCTTTTACTCCATTAAAAACCGTTAATGCAAGTGATACAACTTTCAGTATTCGTTCAATAGCCGAAACACCTATTTCTGTAAAAGCAAAAAGAATCAGGTTTTTTCAAAAAATTGCTCTTCGTATAGCAATAAGAAAATGGAATAAACAGCACAAAATTTATGATGCAACAAAAGCAGATAAAATGGCTTCTGCATCACTTTGGCTGGGGATTGCAGCAATTGTATTTGCGATAATTCCCTGGTACACCATTTTAGTGGCTATTCCACTTGGTATCCTGGCAATGATATTTGGCAACAAAGCAAAAAATGCAGGTACAACTAAAACAAGCAGGGCAAGTATTGGCAAAAGCTTTGGTCTTGCAGCCTTAATTGTTGTTGGCGTTTGGATAATTGTAGGAACGATCGTTTCAATTGCATTTTTAAGCGCATGGAATTAGTTCTATGTGAAAATACCGGAATTAGGCAACTTATTATCGGCTATTACAATCATTTCCTAATACATAAAACATGAATTATGAAAACAAGAATATTTAAATATCTGGGAGGTGCTTTTGCGGTTAACATTCTTCTTACTTCTACCTTATTCTCACAAGGAATGAATAAACTGTCTTCTGGTAAAATAACGAATGAAAGTATTAGCAGTAACTATTCCTACAAAATTTATACTGCTCCGAATAATGCATATGGGTATGACATTTTATTGAATGAGAAACCGATTTTTCATGCCTTTATTTTAATGACTGTTTCACCTGAAGGTGAAAGGGTTTTTGCTGATAAATCTCAAACTGAAAAAGCGGCAAAGCTTTCTATTCTGAAAATGGAAAAAGGAATACTTCCTAAACTAAATGAACGCGAAATAAGAAAGGTGATGGCACAATAAATATTCTGTGAGCAATTCAATTACAAACGAATAAAATCAGTGATATGAAAAAGTTATTTATAGGCATTCAATCAATTGTTTTATTCTCTTGCATTTCTCCGATGCTAAGTGCACAAAACATTCGTCTTATAGACATAGAAAAATCCAAAGATTCATATTCTAATAATAACACCTACTCAGATCTCAATATGTTTGCCGAGTTGAACGGTGTTTTTTATTTTTCCTCCAATGATGGCATTCATGGTTACGAGTTATGGCGAAGCGACGGTAGCTTTAAAGGAACTTATTTAGTTAAAGATATCAATCCCGGTATCAACTCTTCTAATTGCAGCGATATTACCGTGTTTGCTAAAAAAATTTATTTCTCAGCTTCAGATGGCGTTCATGGCCAGGAATTATGGTCATCCGATGGAACTGCACAAGGAACTCAATTGGTAGCAGATTTAAATCCGTACTATGATGCTAATCCTTCTTTCTTAACGAATGTAAACGGTACGCTTTATTTTGTTATTAGTAGTTCCTTCAACTACAGGGATCAACTATGGAAAACGGATGGAACAGAGGCTGGCACCGTGCTTGTAGCAGACTTTAGTTCGCCATATAGTGAAAATGCAAAAGAGCTGACGAATGTAAATGGTAAATTATTTTTCACTCTTGATGTTAACGGCTACGATAGCCAGGTATTTACAAGTGATGGTACTGCTGAAGGAACATTTTCCCTAGGAGATTTTAATTCGAATGGTGCTGATGGAGCTTCAAATCTCACTTCTTTGAATGGGCTTTTGTATTTTTCAGTGGATGATAACGAAAGGGGATTAGGTCATCTTTATGTATCAGATGGAACAGTAACTGGAACACATGCCGTTAATAATCCGGACAATATTTTTGTGCCACTTTACCGCGGTGAAGATTTCCATCCTTTTACTATAAAAAATAATACACTCTTTTTCCAGGGATATACCGATGATAACGGATATGAGTTATGCAAATACAATGCATTAAATCCTTCCAATAAAGTGGCTTTCGTTAAAGACATAATACCGGGTTCTACAAGTTCTTATCCAAATCTAAACAGTATGATCAATGTAAACGGAACTATATTTTTTACCATTGGTCCTGCAGGTGCTGATGCTGAACTATGGAAAACGGATGGTACAAGTGCAGGAACAGTATTGGTAAAAGACATAAATCCGGGTGGTTTAAATGGTTATTATGGGTTGATCAATATGAATGGAACGCTGATGTTTGCTTTTGGTAACAATGCACTTGGCTTTGAGTTATGGAAGAGTGATGGAACAAAGGAAGGGACAGTGTTGGTGAAAGATATTATGACAGGCATTTACAGTTCTTATCCAAGTTATTTAACTTATAAACATGGTATATTTATTTTCAGTGCTAAAGATCCCCAAAAAGGTTTTGAGTTATGGAAGAGTGATGGCACTGAAGCAGGGACGGTTCTTATTAAAGACATCAATCGCGTTACAACCTCTCCTTCTTATCCCGGGCAGTTCACGGCTTTAAATAAAGAAACAACAATTTTTACCGCTGGTACCTTAAAAAAAGGTTTTGAATTATATAAAACAAATGGATGGGAAGCAGGAACAAAAATTGTGAAGGACATATACGCTGGCAGTTTCTCCTCCTATCCCGGATTTCTCACGAAATCGAATAACAGAGTTTATTTCTTTGCAACAGATAGCACAGGCTATAATCTTGGGAGTACGAATGGTTTGGAAGCAGGTACTAAATTATTCTATCATCTTAACCTCAATAATTTTAGTATACAGCAAATAACTGCAACCGACGATCTTCTTTATTTTACCCTATTTAACTATACGAATTACCAACAGGAGTTATGGCGAAGCGATGGTACTGCAGCGGGCACTTACCCGATCAAAACTGATCTTTCGCCTTATTACAACTTAAACATCACAGCGGTTGGTAAAACCTTGTTTTTTGTGAACGATGATTTTGTAAACGGCCCCGAATTATGGAAAACAGATGGTACAGTAGCTAATACGACTATCGTAAAAGATATTTATCCCGGTTACCAGGGCTCTTATCCCTCCAACTTATATAGCTTCAAAGGCAGGCTTTATTTTTCGGCTGATTATGGTTATGGACCTTTCTTATGGGTATCAGATGGTACAGAAGCAGGGACAAAAGTCATAAAAGCTGCACTTGTACAAGGAGCTTTTGCACAAGCTAATGATAAATTATTTTTTAATGCTTACTCTACCGTTGCAAGGGGAAATGAATTATATGCTACAGACGGCACTTCTGCAGGAACGAAGCTGGTGAAAGACATCAATAAAGGTCCCGCCGGTTCTTATCCTTTTGCCTTGACAAATGGTGACACAGCTTTGTATTTTTTTGCGGATGATGGCAAGCATGGCAGTGAATTATGGACATCAAACGGATCGAGAGAAGCAACACATCTTGTAAAAAATATCACTCCCGGCATTGATGGTACTTATTTTAATTCAATGGTAAATGTGAACGACAAATTATTTTTTATCGTGAATGATACTTTGTGGCAAAGTGATGGTACAAAAAATGGAACACATAAAGTAAAAGATGAAACGCTTGAAGGAGTTAATAATCTCACTGATTTAACCAGTGTGAATGATCGCTTGTTCTTTTCTGGATACAGCTATCAATATGGCCAGGAACTGTATACAGCAAAAGCAGAAGATTGCTTTGAACCAAAAGTTTTAATAGCAGAAAACATAACTGCAGTTAAACCTTCAGAAGGGAATAAAGCAATAGAAGTAAAATTGTTAAATAACCCGTTCAGTAACCAGTTGCAATTTATTGTTGAAGTTAAAAAACAGGAGGTGGTACAAATGATCATTACAGATAATGCGGGAAAAATACTGGCATCGGCAGATCAAAAATTATCGCCTGGCTCTAATATGTTTTCTTTCGATACCAAATCGTGGGCACAAAGCATTTACCTGGTAAAAATAACCACCCATGATGGCTTAGCACGAACATTGAAAGTGGTGAAGCAAAATTAAACCAGGGTACACTTGCATTTGTGCTTCTTATAAAGTATCTTATACTCAATAAACATTATGCCATACCCCGCTATTTCTAAAGAAGTATTATCCTTAAGAACAACGGATAAACCGGAAGACACTTTTCTTCATCCTGAGGCTCAAAATTCATCTTCAACCATCGTATTTGGATCGCATAAAACCATCATTCAGATAGGCATTTGGCTGAATGTTTTATGGATGGCATTATATCATTATAAGAATCCATTTACTGCGTTCAAATCCTTCAAATCTTTAAAAAAATTACGTACCAGTCTTCGCGGAAATTACCCTGTTATTAAGTATGCCAAAGTTGATGGAAAATATTATTTCAGTTTCAACGCACCTGGCTGGCCTTCAAAAGCATTTAATCGGTACATATCAAATAATATAAAAAAACTTGATAGCGATTCAAATGAGGTAACATTAGATAATCTTCTTTTCGGCATTACAAAAAAATGTGGTTATAAATGTGAACATTGTTTTGAATGGGAAGTTTTGAATCAGAAAGAAACACTTAGCAGGGAAGATCTCATTAAAATCATTCATTCATTTCAGGAAATTGGTATCACACAAGTTCAGCTAAGCGGAGGAGAACCGTTGAACAGGTTTAATGATATACTTTATATTTTAAAAACAATCCGGAAAGGCACAGAAGTCTGGCTCTACACTTCAGGGTATCATTTCACAAAAGAGCGGGCTTTAAGATTGAAGCTTGAAGGACTTACAGGTATTATTGTAAGCCTAGATCATTACATTCCCGAAGTACATAATAAATTCCGTGGAAATAAAAATGCTTTTGAATGGGCTGAAAAAGCAGTTATGAATGCAAGAGAGCAGAATCTTGTTACCTGCTTATCATTATGTGCAACAAAAGAATTTATAACAAAACTTAATCTCAACGCTTATGCTGAAATGGCGCGACAATGGGGCGTATCATTTATACAGGTTTTGGAACCACGGGCAGTAGGGCATTATTCCGGCAAAGATGTTTTCTTAGATGAAGATCATATTACAGTACTTGAGAATTTTTATACGGAATATAACTACAATAAATTGTACCAATCCTTTCCTTTAATAGTGTATCATGGGTTTTACAGCAGACGTGTTGGATGTGGCGGAAGTGGCCGTCATTATGTATATGCAGATACGGATGGAGATGTTCACAATTGTCCTTTTTGTCAAAGAAAGATCTTTTCTGCATTGAGCGATAATGTAAAAGAAAATATCAGGAACATGGCAGTGAGTGGTTGCAGCACATTCATCAAATCACCTTATTAAATTGAAATGAAACCACGAAGTTATCTGATACTGCTACTTTTACCCTGTCTTGTACCTCTTGGTTATTACCTGGGTGACTGGTGGAATTTTATAACGCCGTTATGTTGTTTTGCTGCTTATCCGGTAGCAAATCTTTTTTTTACTTCTTCTGAAAAACAGGCACATGATAAAGACATTTACTCTTCTTCAAAGAATAACAAAGCAATTTTTCTTTTCGTACCTGTTCTTATTTTATTAACGGCATGGAGCATTTATATAGCGGGCACTAAAACCAACAACATTGTTTCGTTCACAGGGCTTGCGTTATCTGTTGGTCTTATAAACGGCATCATTGGTTTTACCCTGGCGCATGAGTTTATTCACAGGTTTAAAAAGTTTGAATTATTTGCAGGTTATCTTCTTTTGCTTCAGAATAATTACATGCATTATGGTATTGAGCATGTTTATGGTCATCATATTTATGCATGCACACCAAAGGATCCGCATACAGCACGTGAAGGAGAATCGTTGTATGCTTTTTTGCCACGAGCAATTGCAGGAACATTTGTAAATGCCTGGAAAATTGAAACAAGAAGATTATCGCGGCGTATCTCAAAAAATAAACTTATACACAATCGTATCATCTACTTCCTTGCATTACAGTTTTGTTTAATGCTGTGCGTATTTCTTATGCTTAACCTGTCGGCATTGTTATTCTTTATAATACAAAATGCAGTTTCGATTTTGTTGTTACATGTAATTAATTATTTACAGCATTATGGTTTAATACGTCAAAAAAACAGTACGGGTAGTTATGAAAAGATGAACGAGCATCATGCGTGGAGAACCGGTAGAAAAAACACTTCACTAAACCTTTTCCAGTTGGAGAATCATGCAGATCATCACATGCACCCGCATAAAAGTTTTGAAAAGTTAGAGAGGAAAGAAAATTCACCTGAACATCCTGCAGGATATTCCTTTATGGTTTTATTAGCGCTTGTGCCACCATTATGGTTTAGAATGATGAACAAAAGAATTCCCTCACCTGTTTCAAATACGTCATTATGAAATGCTTTCATTCGCAGCTATCAAAGGCAGCGCCTTTTATTTTTTTTCCGATGGTGATCTTGTTTGTAAAGCATCAAAAAATATTTTACATACTTTTTTCTTTTTTGATAATAAGTTTAAGCAGTTGTTATCTTAATTTCTACAGAACAAATACAAAGTATTCGATTGATCCGGCTACAGCTTCAAAATTGCAAACAGAGAAGAAATACTTTATCATACATTTTCTTAATAGTACTAAAGGGTTGGAGAATGTTTCTGTTCTCGGCGATAGTCTTTATGGCAAAATTGTACCATTACCTTTTGAACATTCGAAGTATTTATATCCTGTGCCAACAAATCCTAAGAACCGCTTAAAAGCAATAGATAAAAAGGCGGCTTTAGTTGAAGTGCATCTTTATACAACCCAGGCATTAAAAGACTCTTTGCTTACCACTGATGATTCTTTATTTGTTACTGCTCTTTCTTCTTTCAACAGATTGGACGTGTATGAATTAAACAGACAGGCAACAAGTACAAATCACATCTTAAGCACTGTAGGCGTTGTATTAACGGTAGGGGCTATTGTAGGCTTGATAGTTGCAGCTACTTCTACTCCTGACGCACCTCCTCCATCGAACGAAGGATGCAATTGTCCTCAACTGTTTATAAATAATAATAACGGAGAATATCGTTTTATAAGCGGCTTATACAGTGGCGCTGTTTATTCCACACTTGAACGTACGGATTATTTTCCATTTACCGCTATTCCTTCCAACACGAACAAAGTTGCTTTTAAAATTGCAAATGATGAAGATGAAGAGCAGTTTATAAATACGGTATCGCTTATCAGCGTGAACCACTCTGCAGATGAAAATATCCTCATAGACAGGCATGGTGAGATACTATCCTATTCAAACAGGATTGCACCACTAGTGGTTAAGGCAGATGAAAATAATGACATAAAAAGTACTTTGCTAAAAACAGATGACACTTATTATTCTTTCAATAATAATGCAAACAACGATGGTTTCAGTGATCTTGAACTTATATTTAATAAACCTGTTACAGCAACAAACGCAAAATTAATTATTCATGCACGAAACACTTTCTGGGGCGGCTTGCTGCATAAAGAATTTCTGGGCCTGTTTGGAGAAAACTTGCAGAAATGGAGAGTTAAACAGGAAAAAGCTGATCCTAAAAAACTGGAAAAATGGCAAACAGAACAAGCGTTGCCTTTAATGGTTTATTTGAAAACAGGCAAACAATGGAAGTTTATAGATTACTTCCCCTTAATTGGTAATACGGCAAGCAGGGACATGATCATGAAAATAAATACAAACGCGATAAGCGGTGATAAAATTGAATTGAAACTGCAAACTGCTTATCGTTTTTGGGATCTTGACCTTGTTGCTATTGATTATTCGCCAACGGAAAATTTTACAACAACAATTATAGAACCGGAAGAAGCAATTAAATCCGATAACACGGATCAGAAAGAAATTTTGGAAAACAATGATGCGCAATACGCCCATCTTATGAATGATGAATTTATTTCATTCAAATATTCAATACCTGCCGCTACAGAGGCAAAGGTGTCATCTTATTTTCTCGTAAGCGGTGGTTATTATCATAACCTAGAACAATTAACAGGCAAAGCAAATTATAAGGAATTGGTGAAGTTTAAAAAGAAAGGTGCGTTTGACAGATTTTCAAGGGAGAAGTATCAGCAAGCACTGAATTTAGCAAAACTGCTAAACAATTATCCGGTTAAATAAGCTCCGGCATCATTTACCAAATAACACACCAAATGAAAAAACTATCCGTCATTGCCTCCTATATGTTCTTTCCGCTTCTTCTTCTGAAAAGAAAAAAAATAATTTTTTATCTTTTTATCTGCCTGTCAATTTTTACGCTGAGCAGTTGTTTTCTTAATTTTTATCGTACCAACACCGCTTCTTCAATTGATGCAAATACAGCATCCAGGTTAAGCTCAGAAAATAAATACTTTATCATTCATTTTGCTAACAGCACAAACGGTCTTGAGCAAGCACATGTTGAAGGCGATACGTTGTATGGGAAAATTGTTCCATTGCCTCCCGAACATTCTTTGTATTTAAATCCCGACATTAACAGCGATAAGAACAGGGTTAAATCAAGGGATAAAAAAAATGCACTTATGGAAGTGCATTTATACACAACACTACCTTTACAAAACGATTCAATGTTTGCAACAAACATAACATCCTTTAACCGGGCTGATGTTTATGAATTAAATAAATCTGCAACAAGCGGAAATCATATTTTAAGCGTAATTGGTTTAAGTTTAGCTGGAATACTTGTTGTTGGTTCTCTTGCACTTGCTATTGCATGCAACTGTCCCCAGGTATATGTGCATAACAACAGCGGTTACGAGTTTACCAGCGGGTTGTACAGCGGGGCAGTGTATTCAACGCTTGAAAGAACTGATTATCTTCCATTAAATACCATTCCTTTCAATGCAAAAGAAATTGCATTGAAAATCTCTAACGCAAAAGATGAACAACAATTTATAAACAAAGTAGAATTACTGCAGATAACACATTCGCAGAATTCAAGAATATTAATAGACCGGCATGGCCGTATTCTTTCTTATCAAAAACTTCAAGCTCCTGCTTTTGCTACAACAAATGGCGAAAACAATATCACAAATGTTTTATCAAACCGGGATCATCACTTTTACTCATTCACTAATATAGCAAACGACAAAGGTTTAAGCGATATAAGATTAATCTTTGATAAACCTGTTGATACAAAAACTGCAAAGTTTGTTATCCATGCCCGCAATACTTTTTGGGGAGGATTGATTCACAAGGATTTTTTAAGTTTATTCGGAGAGGGATTTTACAAATGGAGAGAAAAGCAGGAAAAAGCTGACCCAAAGGAACTGGAAAAATGGCAAACGGATCAGGCACTTCCCTTAATGGTTTATTTGAAAACGAGTGAAGGATGGAAGTTTATAGATTATTATCAGCTTATTGGTAATACTGCAAGCAGAGATATGATCATGAAGATCAACACACAAAACATAAAGGGAAACAAGATCGAACTAAAACTTCAAACCGCTTATCGTTTTTGGGATCTTGATTTTGCAGGAATGGATTATAGCGAGGATGAAAGTTTTACAACTAACATCATCGAACCTGAAGAAGAACTTCTTTCGGGGACGGATAAGAAAGAAGCATTAATGAACAATGATAAAGCTTATGCCATTTTAACGGGAGATGAATTTATTTCGCTCAAATATTCTGTTTCGCCTGCAATTAAAAATAACAACGTTTCCTATTTTCTTGGTTGCACCGGTTATTATCATACGCTTGAACAATATACTGGTAAACCCAACTATGCAGAACTTTATAAGTTTCAAAAAAAAGGAGCATTTGATAAATTTTCCCGGGACAAATACAACGAAGCAGAAAAAATTTTAGCGGTGATGAAAAGCTATAATAATAAATGAAAGCGATTAATATTTCTTTCATGCAATTAATGCAAAGAGCAATAGCAAGCGGAAATATTTCTGCAAAAGGTTATTTGAGATTGGTGGTTTATATTTTAAAATCAATACTCGTAATCCCAGGCAGTGTTTTACAATTCCTTTTTTATTCCCGCAGAATTAAAAGAACAACGATAACAAAAGCACCCATTTTTATTTTGGGTTATTACCGCAGCGGTACTACTTTGCTGCACAAACTAATAGCAAGTGATAAGCAATTTGGCTTTGTAACTTATTATGATATCATTTGTCCTAACACCGCTTTGCTTTTTGGTAAACCATTAAAAAAAATTCTTCAGTTTTTTGTCAAAAGCTTTAAGATAAAAACTCCTTTTTTTAATGATACAATCCCAATAATGGATGAGCCGGCTGAAGAAGAACGATTTCTTATCAACAAAGCTTCCGCCTATACTGATTACTGGCGTTTTATGTTTCCTTTGAATTGGAATAGATGGAAAAGCGTATCAGAACAATTGAAAGACGATAAGTTCCGTGAGCACTGGCAGAAAGAATACTTATCATTACTTAAAATGATTACTTATAAAAACAGTAATAAACAATTGGTTTTAAAAAGTCCGCCGAATACAGAACTGATCAAATATTTACTTAAAGTATTTCCGCAAGCAAAATTCATTTACATACATCGCAACCCTTGTCATTTGTTTTATTCGATGAAAAATTTGTGGTGTAAAGCAATCAAAAAATATTGTGTTCACGATATTTCAAATGAGCAAGTTGAGGAAATCATTTTCAATGATTATATTCAATTAACGAGTCAATATGAAAAAGATAAGTGTTTAATTCCGGTGGACCATCTTATTGAAATAAAGTATGAAGAACTGGAAAAACAACCACTTTCAATTTTAAAAAAAATATATAAAGAGTTGAATATTCCCGGCTTTGAAAATGCTGCTGGTTATTTTGAAAAGCAAATAGAAAAAGAAAAAAAGTATCAAAAGTTTCAATATAAATTTGATGAAGATGTTCTCAAAAAAATAGAAAGAAGATGGATAAGCAATAGCTTAAAAGAGAACCATAAAGTGAATATGAAAATGAATTGCTCTTGCATGCAGTGATAAATAGGGTATTTTATTTCCGGTTTATCTGTTGTATATTTCTAAATATTCCATTACAACAATGGTTTATCAGAAGTTTATACCATCTGCGGTTCTCCAGCCTTTTGTTGAATGTTATTATGTATGGCTTTCAGAGGAACCTGTACAAAATTTAGTGATTGAATCTCCCCCAAACGGCTATTGTTCTTTTGTATTCAATTTTGGCGATGACTATTTTCTGCAAAACAAAAAGTATGAGAAATTACTTGTACCAAAACATTTTATAGCTGGTCAATCTCTTTATAGTTACAAACTTTTCATGAATGGCAAGATAGATATTGCAGGTATTGTTTTTAAACCTGCCGGAATAGCCTCTCTATTTAATTTGCCTGTGTATGAATATACAGAAGAAAGGGTTTGTTTAGAAAATGTTTTACATCCCTATATTTTTCATTCCTTCATTCCTAAACTTCAAAAAGCAGATGCGAATGAAAAAGCGAAACTGCTCGAAGAGCTCGTTTTGAATCAATTCAATAAGAATAAAATAAGTCCCGATTTTATTGATAATGCGGCCAACTTCATTATTGAAAGAAATGGAATGGTTGACATTTCTGAAATAATGAAAGACGTTTTTATGTCGAGAAGAAATTTTGAAAGAAAGTTTTTTAAAAAAGTGGGGGTGAGCCCTAAATATTATGCCCGTTTAAGAAGAATGGCGCATTTAATGAATATAATAGCTGGCAGGAAAAAGGTAGATTGGAGCGACATATTTTTACAGTGCGAATTCTATGATCAGTCACACTTTATAAAAGACTTTGTTGAATTTACAGGACGCACCCCTCAGCAATATCTTGAAGAAAACACGGAGCTGGCCACCCTGATTGAAAAGCCTATAATGCAAACTATCAAATAGCATTTGTCGTATTCTTACAACCCATTGCCGTATCCTTACAATACATTCTTTCCAGTGCTATATAGCTTTGTTATATAAATAACAATAAATTAATCCATTATGGAAACCTCAGTACAACAAGCACATGAATTAAGCCTTAAAAATACCTGTGTACAATTCATGTTCGCTTATCAACAAAAATATATTGAAAAAATGTTGTCTTTCTGCGATTTGAATGGAACCGTGGAGTTTATTCCTTTAGGGGAAAATGGCAAGGGAAAAATCGGAGAATTAGGCAAAACTATTTGGAGCAGTTTGATCGAATGTTTTCCGGATATTGATAACACTCTTGACGCGGCAGTTGCAGAAGATGAAAATACAATTCGCTGCCAGGTAGTGATACGTGGCACCCAGGCAGCTGATTTTGCAGGCATCAAAAACCAGGGAAAACATTTTGACAGTGACCACATTTTTATTTTTCACTTGAATGAGGACAATAAAATTGATGGTATTACAATTCAATGGAATCATGAGGACTTTAAGAGACAGTTAACCGCCTGACAATTGTACACTCAAACATCACTTTATGACCACCGCTATTCCAAAAATGGAATTACTGCACGAAATTGCAGAAACTTATGTTTTAAAAGGACTAGGTGAAAAGAATTTTGACATTATTCCTTATGATGAGAATGTTATACTTCGTGCTCCTTTGTGCCCTGGAGGTTCAAACAATCCGCTACAAGGAAAAGAAAATGTAAAACACCAATGGTGGGCGCCCCTCCCTTCATTGCTAGGTAGAGTAAACCTGGTAGATATTTTTATAAATGATAGCAACACTGCAGTCGTTGTGGAGTTTTATTGTGATATTCTAAATCCCCTTTGCACCTTACATATTATTGACAGATTCGGAATTAATGAAAATGGAAAAATCATAGAACAGGAGAACTTCTTTGAT
>JAEZRL010000052.1 GCA_023440945.1 Bacteroidota bacterium | reverse complement strand
GTATCATATTTTTCATTGCCCTGGGGCTTATCATTCTGCGCGTAAAGAGACAAGAAGAAGAAACAAGCGGCAAAGAGCATAAATATTTTTTTCATAACTAAGAATTTTGATTTATAATAGGCAGAAGCGTTTACTGTTAATTCACACTATTCCAAAATCGAATTGCTATCTGCGATCATTCCCTGACTAATCCTTCCACCGATCCTGGATACTCTCTAACTGGTAAGTTCTGTTTAAATTTCAGCGTTTTTTAATGATATTCTTTCATCAATATGTTTGGCTAATTATTACTATGGTTTTCCCGGATATCCTAAGGCATCCCTTGCTGCATATGCGGCATCATAAATAGCATTAAAGGGCAGCAGGAAGGAGGTGGTGCCATTTCGCAAGTCCCACATGTTAACCATAGCTACAATTGAAATATCATTTACAGGATCATACGCCATTAGAGACAGGTAGCCAATCCTTGCACCATTGTGCCCATATCCAAGATTGATACGATAATTACACCCAAGTGAATAAGCAGAATCATAAGGTGTATTATCTGTTTGCATCAACTGTACAGTGGAGGGTTTAAGCACATTTTCACCTTTCATTAGTGAACGGATATATGTATTCAGAGCATTCATCGTTCCATAGCCATTACCTTCTCCAACCTGTGCACTTATGTTATAACTATCAAACTGCTGTATGCCATTAAGAAGAAGATAAGCACCTGTAACATGGGGATCAGGCATTGTATTATCTGTTGCTAATACAGGAAAATGAATCTCATCAATAGGCACAGGACTGCTGCCTCCTACAATATAATCCTGCATATAATCGTCATACGTTTTCTCTGCGCCAGCTTTAAAACTGTAAACTCTTGCAATGATTTTTGCAAGTATTGAATATCCTGTGTTGCTGTAATGATAGCCATTACCCGGAGTAAAATAAACAAGATTTTTATTTTGTGTAAGCACATTTACCATTTCATCTGTGGTGAACTGGTGCATTGAATCTCTTGCCATCACATAATCCGTATAAGTTTCACCGTTATATCCCGGCACAGTATCATTGTCCACATCAAATACGCCTGCTCTATGTTGTAATAATTGCTCAATGGTAATTTCATTTTCATATCGAAAATCCCAGGCTGGAGTGCCGGGCACATAGGTTACATGGCTTCCGGGAATGATATCGGTAATTTTTGCTTTATAATCAAGCCAGCCATCTTCATACATATTGAGGATGGCCGTTGCAGTAAAATTTTTAGTAGTGCTGGCAAATCTATAGTAAGTATCAGCGGTAAGTGGTTGATTACCTGCTGCAGTGGAACTTACAAATATTTTTTCAGTAGGTGTTTGAATAAGCACATTAATGTATGGATAATCAACGCCCATCTTTTCAGATAACGCAAGCCGAACACTATCTACACCTGCCTGTACTTTTTGCTGATCGTCAGGGGAAGAGGGCGAATTATTTTTTTTGCAGGATAACGCCTGTGTTGCAAACGCAAAAACAATAGTGTAAAGAATAGCCTTTTTCGTATTAATCATGGTAGCTTTTTTAACTATTTATCGTTTATTTATTGGGTTTTGATAAAAAATGTATGCGGTGTTCTGCATGTGATGTTTTGCTTGTATGATTTTGTTGTTAAATCATCAGAGGCCAAAATTTTTTTCAACTCCATACGCAATTTGCATTCTTACTAAAATGGCTAAAGGTGATCATATATCCACTTTGCAAGTTCTTCGATCTTTTCTGCTATTAACTCATCGACAGCATTAAAAGGGGTACCATCGAAGTATCTTGCAATTGTTCCTGGCCCATGCTCATGTTCCTGGTCGATTGAGTCCCGCCACTTCTCTGCATGTTCGGTCCACTCCTGCTGGTCCACGGGGCCTGGCTTGTCTAACCAAACGTTCCAGGACAAAATATTGCCCGGCTGCAGCATATTTCCGGAAGCCAGGTTAAAAAAATCCATGATAAGTTGATTGAAATCATCCACGAGTGGATTCTTGGTTTTGATTGGCCCTATTTCCACATCTATATTGGCTACCGCCCATGCTACATCCTCGTGAATGGCGAAGTCCGGGCTTGTAAACAACTTTGTCTAGCCACTCCGGACAGGAAAAACAGGCTGATCAGGGCTTCCCTGTTTATGTGTGCTGACTCTGATCGAATCGTCTTTGGTGGCGGGGAAAGGGAGATTATTATTTTGGAAGGCGTCCCATAAAGCCCAAATAGCAGCGTTTTGGAGGCCGCTCGGGCTAAACCAGATCTTGCCTTCAACGGTCATATCTGCAGCAAGCAGTTTAGTATCCTCGTCCACCCAGCCCCTTTGACCCGTAACGGAAACTTCCACATTCATGCAACCATAGTTTGTAGAGCAGACTCCCTGTTGCGGACAAATAATAGAGTATATTCTTCCCTCGTTCGTGTACCCTACCCTCGAAATGTCCGGAGCAAACATCTGGAAACACCTTTTAGGATCAGCGCTACCCTTTTGGCTCTCCCAGCTAAATTCCGGCCATAGTGCAGCCTGCTGCCGCTGGAGTAACTTAATATTTGCCATATTTTCCAACAGCGGTAAAGATGAAAGGTGCGGGTTAGGATAAGCAAACGCAGGATTTGACTGTGCAAATCCGCCAATCCAATCGGTGTCGGTCTCACCAAGTCCGCCCTCGTTGTCCGACTTATGGCATCCCGTGCTAAACGATGGGAATAGAGCAACACCTACCGCAGTAACGGCTGAATCATGTATTAGTTTCCTTCGGCTTAGTTTTTTAAGTATCTCTTTTGAACGCTTACTACGATCTGTCATAAAAGTTCTGTTTAAAGAGATGAGAAAATATATTCATATAGAATTTTTTAGCTTATAAAGAACTGTTTGACGAAAACTTCCCGCAACTTCCTGGTCAACAATAGTCTTATAGATCCTTCAATGTATTAGCCTTGGGAACATCCCACCTGTGAAAGTCCAGTCATCATTATAAGAAAAGCTGGAATCTGCGAAATCTCCCAAATCGTGACGGTTATCACCGAAATCCGGTTTAGTTAAACTGAATTGTTTAAATACGTAATCGCGATTAAACAAGCCCTCAGAGTTTATCGTGTGGTTCGGAGAGTCGTCAATAAATAGTTGATCACACGCTAAATCCGGAAATGGATAGCCATCAATACCCAAATTCCAGATATCTATCCAAAAAACGCCGTCTTGACCCGGAATAAGTTCATAAGTATAACCTCGTACATACACGCCTTTATGTTTGTTGTAAACATTCTCCCTTACGTAAAAAACAACCGAATCTTAAGAGTCACCTTTTAGAGTGACCCAACCGTCATCTGCCTTATAGTACGAGCAACACTTCATGATCAACAAATTCCAGACAGCTTTTTTCATCTCTTTAAAAGTAGTATCCTTTATCTTATTGTATTCATCACCAAGCGTGAATTGCCTGCTCGCCAAATCTTCAAGCGTGTAAGAACTGCCATTGAATGAAATAGGGTTTTCCCCTTTCGCTCTTAAATTACTGTAGGTGCCGTCCTGACCGGGATCTGCCAGATCGCTTAGTGTATCTTCTATCGCACTTTGCATTGCGATTCTTCCCAATTCAAATTCCACAAACGTATCCGTTAAACTCGGGGGATTGGTAGCCTTTCCGAACCCCCAATCGTGCAGCACTGCAGAAAAAAATGCTATTGCCGGCACAGCTTCGGCGCCTCCACTTGCAATGGCTCCAGCAGCAGCCAATAAAAAAGCTATATCAATGATGATATCTATACTAAAGTTTGTCCACGAATTGGTTTTGGTAGATTCCAAAAGGGTGAATACCTGCGAATCATATTCGAAAGCTAATTGGTACACTTCAATTATCAACTGACGGTACATCGCTATATTGGCTGCAGTTTGTTTC
>JAEZRL010000051.1 GCA_023440945.1 Bacteroidota bacterium | reverse complement strand
TATAATTCTTCGCCGGGAGAACAAGTTAATAAACTGATCCTTACATGGCATGAATCATTTTGTGCAAAAGATGTTTTCACACAAAAAAATAAAGTAAGGAATAACAAAAGGAGCTTTGCCAAACGCATGAACGAAATATTTGCGTCGGAAGTTCGTAATTATTTTGTAAATGATTTTTATTGTGGAAATTATGATTACCTGGATTAAAAAGATTTATACCGGAGATTGCAATTTTATTTATGCAGCAATAAAATCTGCAGTGGCATTATCCTTGATTTCAGTTTAAAAAGCTAAGATCATGAGAAATGATGAACGTAAACAATTACTAAATTTTATTAACGATAAAGCTTTTAATGTAATAATAAAAGCTAATCCTAATAAGTATAAGGATGAAGACAAAAATAAATTGGAAGATATTCAACGCAAAACCAAAAATGAGCAAAAGCAGTTTCATAATGATTACAAAACAGCCAAAGAAGTAAAGGAAGGTTTCTTAAGCGATGTGCGCTCCGAATCTGCTAAAAAAATAAATGAAGAATTAACTCATTTAAAACTTCCAACGTTGCCGGGATTAAAGAAAGATTTTATAGAGTTGTGTGATAAATTGGGTGTGTAACTAATCATCAATTAAGACTGTTAACGGCTTATTCCTTCAATCCCCATTCGTTCATTAACTGGTTCTTTTTATCAATAGGTAATGAAGATTGGTCGTAATGACCGGCATTTTTCTTTTGCCTCAATGCTTCATATAAACTAACAGCACAAGCCACAGAAATATTGAGGCTTTGAATAATTCCCACTTGAGGTATAATAAAGTTACCATTGCATTTGTTTGTTATTTCTTCACTTACACCACTATGTTCGTTACCAAAAACAAGCGCAATACTTTGTGTAAGATCTAATTCATATAAGCTTATTGCATTGCTTGAAAGATGAGTAGAATAAATTTTATCGTAATGTTTCCTAAGCTCAGTAAAACACTCCTCTGCATCAGCAAATTGATGAATGCTCAGCCATTTTGCGGCGCTGCTGCTGCTTTTACTTCCCCATTTTTTATGTTTCGGAATTTTAGTATTTAAAATATAAATATCCTGAATACCAATCGCATCACAGGTACGCATAACTGCAGAAATATTATGCGGATCAAACACATTTTCCATTACCACTGTTAAATTACTTTGCCTGCCTGCCAAAACTTTCATTAATTTTTCTCTGCGTTCGTAAGTCATGTTTCAACTAAATTTCGTTGCAAAAAACATTTTACATCACTTCTTAATAATCCCTGCTTACCAAAAAATCGGCTATCTCTGCCAAAGCTTTTTTACGGGAAGAAATAACAGCAATATCATCCAAATGTTGACATGCAGCTTCTACATATTTCTGTTTCAATTCTCTTGCCCATGCATCAATATGACAATCGCGATAAAGAGCAAGTACACGCTGCACTTTATCAGCAGGGTTTTCCTGCATCAATTGCTGTAACTCTTTTTTTTGTGCGTCGTTTGAAACTTGCATAACCTGCAGCAAAAGAAATGTTTTTTTATTTTGACGAATATCACCGCCTACATCTTTACCAAATTTTGCGGGATCACCAAAAGCATCAAGATAATCGTCCTGTATTTGAAAAGCAATACCAAGGTTTCTTCCAAATTCATATAAATGGTTTCCGTTGCCCTGCATTGCGCCACCAATAATCGCTCCCATTTCCAAACTTGCCGCCAGAAGAACAGATGTCTTCAATTCTATCATGTTCAAATACTCATCAAGCGAAACATTTTCTTTCTTATCAAAATCCATATCCAGTTGCTGACCTTCGCAAACCTGTTTCGCCGTTTTATTGAAAAGAGAAATAATGCGATGTATGTAATTCCCCTTTATCTTATTCAAATATTCATATGCCGCAATCAGCATTACGTCTCCTGCAAGCAAGGCGGTGCTTTCGCCATATTTTGTATGAACTGTTTCCATGCCACGACGCAAAGAAGCTTTATCCATAATATCATCATGAATAAGCGTAAAGTTGTGAAACAATTCAACAGCAATGGCAACATTCCATGCGTCCTCAAAAATCTCATCAAACAATTCATTTCCCATTAAACACATCACAGGTCTTATACGTTTTCCACCCATAGAAAGAAAATATTCGCCGGGTTGATATAAAGAAGATGGCTGATCAGGAAAATGTTTTGTCTCGAATCTTTCTTTAAATGAAGCTGCTAATTGTTGAAACGAATGCATACGGTTATTTTGACAAACGCAAAATAACAAGTAATAATGATTGACTGTACAATTGAGAAAAGCAAATAAGTTTTAGCTATTGCTGGCGGCCTGTTAAAGTTGTTAGTGCCTCCCGGTAATTGTCGCCAACAGGCAATTCTGTTTCACCTATAAAAACACTGTTCTTTCTTACCGCCGTAATATTTGAAATTGAAATAATGTATGATTTATGAATGCGGATAAATTTGTCTTCGGGCAGTTCCTCTTCCATGTTTTTCATGCTCATCCTTGTAACAACAGGCCGGGAAGTGCTTTTGAGATGTATCTTAATGTAATCTTTCAATCCTTCGATCCAGATAATATCTGCAAAACTTATCTTCATCAAACTATAATCAACATTTACAAAAAAATATTCAGGCGTTTGTTTGGCATTCTGTTTACTTTTTGTTTTAAGCTGATGCAACTCCCACGCTTTATTGCATGCTTTTATAAACCTGTCAAGTGGAACGGGTTTTACGAGATAATCAATAACGTCAAGATTAAAACCATCCAGCGCAAATTTTTCATACGCTGTTATAAGAATGATCATTGGTTTTATTGAAAGACTTTGAATGAATTGTAAGCCTGTTAAACCCGGCATCTGGATATCAAGGAATATTAAATCAACTTGTTCCTGCTGCAATGCTTTCATTGCTTCGAATGCATTGCTGCATTGCGCTACAAGTTGCAGGTATGGAACTTTGCTGATGTTATCTTCAAGCAGCTCAAGTGCAAGCGGTTCATCATCTACAGCAATACATTTAAGCATTTAATGCAGTTTTAGTTGTAAAGAAGCCGTAAACCAATTATCTCTTTTGGTGATGAGTAAACTTTGGTTTTGCCCATACAATAATTTAAGTCTTCGCTTTACGTTTGTTAACCCAATGCCGGAAGTTTTGTCTTTAGTTTCTTCGTCCTCAATGTTATACCTGTTGCGAACAGAAAAATAAAGTATATCATTCTTTACATAAAGATGAATATCAATTTGTGCGCATTCTATCATTCCCGTTCCATGTTTAAAGGCATTTTCTACAAACGGAATTAAAAGCATGGGTTCAATTTCATAATTACCTTCCAATGGCAACAGTGAAACATTTACCTGCACCTTTTTTCCAAAACGCTGTTGTTGAAGATCAATATAGCTTTGAAGATATTCAATCTCTTTTTCAAGTGAAACTTTTTCCTCATCTGCTTCATATAACATATAGCGCATAAGAGAGGATAACTTTATCAATGAAGGCTCCAACAATTCTGATCTTTTTCTTGCTAATGCGACCATGTTATTTAAAACATTGAACATAAAATGCGGACTGACCTGCGACCGTAAAAAAGACAATTCTGTTTTCAGATTTTCCGTTTCCTTTTCTTTTATCTGTTTGTCTGCGGCAACTTTATCAATTATCATCCTGTAAGCAACACTTGATGCCATTATAAACAGGTACGGGAAAAGGTTGAAGAGTATAAAATTTCTTGGATCAAAAAGATTTTTATGAACAATAGCAGAGAACAATACCTGGTGCATGATCATAATAAAGATCAGCACGGCAATTTGAGACACAAAGTACTGCCAGTATTTTCGTTTAAAAAGAAAAATGCGTAATAAGACAAAAGCATTCAGATAAAAAAAGCCAACCCAAAGCGCATTGCTTAAAATGTAAAACAAAACAAAAGATGACTGATCTTCCCTCGGCTTTTCCTCATGATTGCTAAAAGAAGTGCGCATTAAAAAAGGCAACGCAAAAAGTGCAGTCCATACAACTACATGCAACAAAACCTGAACGCCTTTCCTGTTATACCAAACCGGTTTCATACAGGCAATGTAGCTACTTAATTATATAAAAAAATATCAAAACGATTATGTTGCGACGAAATAAAAAATTATAGCTATCAAATGTGATGCAGCAGCAATTA
>JAEZRL010000421.1 GCA_023440945.1 Bacteroidota bacterium | reverse complement strand
GCAAGCTTTGGTTGATCTTTAAATTAACCGTTTGCCTGTCCAACCGGTTTGAAGAAGCTACGTTGCCACCAATTAAACTGGCGCTGCTGTATGTGGAAGTAGCCACATCAAGCTGCAAACTTTTATCACCTGTTATCCGGTATAATAAGTTTGCGACAAGCTTGTTTATTTCCGCAGTTATCTTTTGAGAAATAGTATTTAAACCAAGCGAATAAGCATTGGTTGCAGTACGTGCTTCACCATAAGGAGCAAACGAACCGAAGACGATAAGATACGTTACCTGTTTCAACATTTCGTTCTGATCGCTTTGCAAACGATTCATGAAAAGTGCAAAATCATTGTCGTTTTTAATAGCGCTGTTTGATGGAAAATCTAAACGGAAATTGATGTCAGGTTTATTTAGTTTGCCTCTTAATTCTGCAATAACATACACATCACCGCGGTAACCTTTTACAGTTGAGTTAATACCGGTGGCACTTTGATTGCTGACAAGGTCATTCACACTTACTCGTGATGCAGTGTATTGTGCATCTATATGAATGTTTGCATTGTATGGATCACCTGTCCATTCAATATAATTCCCGGCACCTGACACAAATTCAAAAGGTTTGCGGATAAATTGCTGGAAGTTAAAATCATAACGGCCACGCTCAATATTATAACGGCCTTTCATTGTCATACTTCCACTGGCCGGGATTTTTATTTGAAGTCTTCCATTGCCTGTTGCTTTGATAACATCGCCTGTTAATTCATCAAGGATAACATCTACCTGTGCCTGGTTAGTTGCAGTAAGATCAAGATCAATACTCAAATTTGTTCTTTCTTCCTCCGGTGTTTTCATCTCAATACCATACTGCTTGAACACAATAAAATCAGCAGAAGTACTTTGCGAATTGGTATAAGTTGGAATGAAAATATGCGTGGTATCATTCACTTCACCAACAACATTCAAATGCAAATTCTCCTGCGGGCCTTTTAAACTGATTGTTGCTTTACCTATCGCTTTTCCATAAAATGCATCGTTATCCTGTGCAGTTGTATTAAGCATTATCAGTTTGTTTGTTGTAATATCGAAATCATACTGCATGTTTTTAAATTCACGCTCATATAATTTTCCTCTTACAATGCCCGTATTATTATTTGCATCTTTTATTTTAAAGCTTCCAAAATCTATAAAGCCATCACCAAATTTAAAAAGAGCAGAATCAATTGTGTAACGGACATTGGTGTATTTTACGGTGATGCCAGCATCTTTCAGAGCGATCGTTCCTAAAAGATCAGGTGCAGAAGGGTCTCCTTTTATATTTAATGTCCCTGTTGCATAACCATCAATGTTATCAAACAAATCACCTAAAAATTCATTTACGATTCCAACTTTTGTATGGTTAAGCTGAATAGCTGCAGACAAAGGCGAACCGGTAGAATCTTTTACATCATAAGTGCCATTAATTGCAAATCGAAAGTTTTCATTATCTGATATTGCTTCATAATTTACGCGACCTGTTTTGTTATCATATAAACCTTTCAATCTTACAACACCCACAGAATCGTTATCCAGCCTAAATTGCTGAGTGATCAAATTCGTTTCTATGTTGAAGGGTCCATAAAAGTCATGCAGATGAATAGTACCGTTCACAATACCTTCCATGCGTGGTTGTTTTGTAATCAGTGGCGTAAAATCACCAAGATTTACATTCTTTAACTTAACTAAAAGATTGTTCACACTCTTTGTATCTTCTTCATCTGTTTCAAATGTAATTTCCTGGAAGCCTTGTGTAAATTTTACATTCTGTGCATAAGAAGAATCTTTTTTTATCAAGATCTCTCCCTGCTTTTCGAGATTCCATTTTTTATCATTTATTACAAAGGAAGAAGGCTGAAAATCTATACGTACGCCATCAGGTAAAGTATATACATCCGCATTCAACTGTGCATCATTTAAAGTGTTGTTGGCACTTGTTGAAATATGTACATCTGAATGATCCTTTTCTGAATTTATTCTTATTGTTGTGTTAGGGAAATAGGTGCTGTCGCTAATGTAAATCCTGTTGATGTTTCCTGTTAATAAAAGGCTTCTGTAATCGCCAGTTCCGCCAATCATCGCATCCTGAAAAGTGTATTTGTCATATTTAGCAAAAGGGATATCCGTTTTTATTGTAAACTTACCGGAGTCTTTGGTATCAATGCTTCCCGTTATGGTTGCATTGGTAACACCTGATAATTTCGGATCTATCAATCTCGCATATTTATCAAAATCTCTCGTTATAATAGACACAGAAAAGTTTTGATTTTTTGGCTGTGCTGCAGGTGGATTGATATAGGCGGGGTAATAATGACTGAGAAAAGCCTGGAAGTTTTCGGGAAGATTTAAGATGTTATATTGTCCGTCAACTTTTATATCGAACTCATTACTTTGTGCATACAAAACTTTATTGTTCGCACTGTCGTAATAAGCATTAATAGAAAGCGAATCGAAACTGAGTTTTGTTGAATCATGCAATAAACTTGCATTCAAAATTTTTGCCCAACCGGTAAATTCATCAATGTTTCTTCCTTCGAAATTTAAATCGAACAAACCTGTTAACTGGAAATTCTGATTGGTAAGATTAAGCTTTTGAAGATTACCTTTTACAAGGTCACCTAAAATATTAAAGTGCGGCTTTTCTCCTGTAAGATCTATTTCAATATTACTGGTAAAATCAAAATTAGGATCGCTTGCTTTAAACTCACCATTGAAGAACTTATTCTGAATATTACCATTGAAAACAAGATTGGAATAAGAATAATTATTGAAATCAAACCTGCTGAAATTGCCATCGAGTGAAGTGCGGATCTTGTTTATGTCAAAACTGCTTCCGGAAATTTTTCCGTTAAAACTTACAAGACCAATTGGCCCTGCGTCTAAAAATTTTCCAAGATCGAATTGCTTTGTGATAATACTTCCCGTATATCTTGGCTCTGCTCTTTTTGGAAACTGCATTCGTATGTTGGTATATAAACCACCAATAGCTGTGCTTGCTGTTCCGTTAACAGAAAAATTATAAATGCTTCCCGTAAAACTACCCATGAAACGCAGCTTGCCTAAAGTTGCAAGATTGGGATTGGTGATCTCTGTTACAGATGGAATAACAGATGCAAGATCGCTGTAAGTTGTTTGAACATTTCCATTATGAAATACAATGTTAGTGCGATCAATATCAGGCAAACCTTTCATGCTGAGATCTCCGGCAACGTAGGTATCATTGCCGCTGCGCAGAAAAAGATCGGTAACATCAAAATCGGCAACGGTGCCATAAAATCTTCCACTTATATCTGCGGTTTTATTCCAGTTTTTTAATTCCGGTGCAAAATAAGCAACGTCATCGCTGCTAACCTGTGAATACCTGAAACGCACATTCATTATTACGCTGTCAATGTATTCATTCATGTCGTCATTAAAATCATCATAACGCATCGAATAATAATCACCAATTCTCGACCTGTTTGTACGCAGGTCAAGTTTTGCAAATTCCATTATCTGTGGCGTTAATCTAAACTGTGCTTTCAGTTTTTTCAGATCAAAACCACTTCGCTCTTTTGCCGCCAGGGTAATGTTTGCTTTGATAGTATCTTTCAGGAAAGAAAAATCTTCAATCTTGCCATTGATTTTTGAAAACAAAATATGATTACCATCGAAGTAATCATTCACCGGCAAATTATCCATCAATTCATTTACAAAACTGCCATTGGTAAGATTGATGGTTTTTATGCGGATCGCAATATCCCCGCTATTAAAATACATTCCCGTATCAACAGAAAGTTTGCGCAAACTATCAGGCCTTAATCCATCGAAATTCTTAATGGAGAAATAAGGTTTATCCAATTCAATGCTGTTGATCTTGAAATTAGCTGTATTAAGATCAGTAGTATCTGCATCCATTAACAAACTTCCTGTTCTTATTTCCATGCGTTGACCTACCCAGAGATCATTCTGAATAAATCTTACATTTTTCAGATCAAGCTTTTGAAGATTAAGCGCAAGACCTTTGCTAGTATCCGCTTTTAATTTTTTAGCGTTTGAATCAGGAGGAGAGGAAAAATAATCAACCACAAACTGGTAATTCCAGGTAGAATCTTTTCGCTGTAATTTTATAACTGCATCTTCCAAACCAACATATTTCAGGTCTGCTTTATCTCTCCAGAAAAAGAAATCCGTTATGCGAACTTTTAAAGCACCGGCATATAAAAGCGTGTCTTTACCACGGTCTTTGATAAGTGTGCCTTCGAGATTCATCTTATTAAACAACGTAAGACTTACATGCTTAATGCTAACCTCTGTTTTAAGATCATTTGAAAGTCTTGCTGTTACTTTACGAATAATGATATTCTGAACGAATTCTGTTTGCAGCAGCAACCATACCAGTAACAAAAATCCCAGCAATACCAATACAATCTTACCCAGTATATTCAGAAGACGTTTCAGCGTTACACCTTATTTACGCGATAAAAATAAAGATAAGTTGCGAAGGTGCTATTCAAACCGAAACATATAACTTGCCATTATGCGAAAATCTTTGTTAAACCTTTTTGTTATTTTCCTCTTTGTTTCTGCTCATGCACAAAATAATAATGATAATACACAAAACAACACAGGCAAATATGTACTCGTTATTCATGGGGGCGCAGGAACACTTTTAAAAAGCACCATGACTCCGGAAAAAGAAAAAGTTTACAGGGAAGGTTTGCAAACGGCTCTGAATGCGGGAAATGAAGTGTTGAAAAAAGGTGGTTCAGCGTTGGATGCAGTGGAAGCTGCAATCAAAACAATGGAAGATAATCCACTCTTCAATGCAGGTAAAGGCGCTGTGTTTACCAATGAAGGAAGGAACGAAATGGATGCTGCAATTATGGATGGTAAAACATTGAAAGCAGGTGCTGTTGCAGGTGTGACCACCGTTAAAAATCCTATCACTGCTGCAAGAGCTGTGATGGATAAAAGTGAACATGTAATGATGGCTTATAAAGGCGCCGAGAAATTTGCTGCACAAAATGGATGCACCATTGTTGATCCTTCTTATTTCTATACTGAATCAAGATGGAAAAGTTTGCAGGCGGTGAAAGCAAAAGATTCGGCAGATAATGCAAAAAGGAATGATTCATCTCACACCTATCTTTTGCATCAGCCCGGCAACTTCGATTATAAATATGGAACTGTGGGTGCAGTGGCGCTTGATGTTAATGGGAACCTTGCTGCCGCAACAAGTACAGGTGGCATGACCAATAAAAAGTTTGGACGAATAGGTGATTCGCCCATTATTGGTGCGGGAACGTATGCGAACAATGCAACCTGTGCTATCAGTTGTACGGGTTGGGGTGAATTTTTTATTCGTTTGGCGATGGCGAAAAGTGTGAGTGACAGGATGGAACTTGCGCATGAAAGTTTACAGGATGCTGCGAATGAAATGATATTACAGAAATTAGCTGGATTAGGTGGCGATGGTGGACTGATTGCTGTTGATAAAGAGGGAAACATTGCAATGCCTTTTAATACACAAGGCATGTATCGAGGTTACATAAAATCAAACGGCGAAACAGAAATTAAAATGTATAAAGAATAAGTATTTTCATGTAATCCTTTATCCTCATCCATGTATCTTTTAAAATTATACCGCCAATCTAAATTCTGGTTTATAATTATTGTGTTGTTTGCTGTTATACAATTAACACTCAACATAAGAAGAGATGCATCTTTATCGCCTTTCTTTCATTATGGCATGTAC
>JAEZRL010000405.1 GCA_023440945.1 Bacteroidota bacterium | reverse complement strand
CTTTGGTTGTGTCACTCACTTCAGCGTTCTGTTCTTTACTCAACTTTTTTTGATCTTCATAAAAGAGAAAAGCTCCCTGAGGAGCTTTCAAAAATTATACTCAATCTTTATAAACAATTTATTCTTTCTCTACTAAATTTTCATCAATCAAATAAGCACTTACCTCACTTAGTAACGGTGTTGCTTTTGAATCGTTTATTGTTACCGTAATGTTATCCACTTCTGTTGTTGGAAAAGTAAGTATGCGTTTCTTTCCAACAGTTGTTAGTTGAATATCTTTTACACTTTTATTATCCTTCATTAAACGGATCGTTGCGCTTTTTATTCTTTGTCCCATTGTAATGGGTTCTTCCAAAACAATACAATTTATTTTTTCTGTTTTGCTTAAAGGCACATTGAGCGAACCTGTATTTAGTTTTATAACAGCGTATGAATTACGTTCACCATCTGTTACTTTATTCGTTGTTTGTTTTTTGCCATCTTCAGAAACTGTGGCTGATGTATGAGCTAACAAATTCTTGCTAAAACTTTCATCTCTCAGCTTTTTAAATCCCATTAATGCAGCGCTGTCATGTTCATTAAACAAGCCTCTTCTGTCTGGTGGAACATTTAATAATAAAGCAGATCCACGTCCTACTGACTTCAAATAAAGTTCAAACAATTCTTCGGGTGTTTTTACTTTGCTGTCTTCTTCTTTATGATAAAACCATCCCGGTCTTATACTCACATCACATTCATTAGGAATCCAGTTTTTACCGTAAACATTTCCCTGGTTTAAAGTATCTGTTGAAGGAGATCCTGCGCCTCTTGTAAAACCTGCAGTATCTAATAAGTTCCAGTTTGTTTTACCTGCAAAACCCTTTTCATTTCCTACCCAGCGAATATCAGGGCCAATATCACTGAACACCGGTGTGTTTGGTGCAATGGTACGCATTGTTTGTTCAAAACGATGCCAGTCGTACACCTGTTTTTTTCCATTAGGTCCTTCACCATTTGCGCCATCCCACCAGAATTCAAACAAAGGGCCATATCTGCCAACTACTTCTTTCATCATGTTTATAAACACATCATTGTATTCATCCGTTCCGTATTTCGGATGATTGCGATCCCACGGTGATAAATAAATGCCCAGCTTTAATCCATATTGTTTACAGGCGTCGCTCAGTTCCTGCAACACATCGCCTTTGCCATCTTTCCATTTGCTTTCTCTCACCGTGTGTGTGCTGTATTTGCTTGGCCATAAACAAAATCCGTCATGATGTTTGGCAGTAAGAATAATGCCTTTAGCACCGGCAGCTTTTGCAATACGGCACCATTGTTTACAGTCAAGATCGGTTGGATCAAACACCTCTGCCTGCTCGGTTCCTTTGCCCCATTCAAGATCGGTGAATGTATTCGGACCGAAATGCACGAATAAATAGAAATCAAGTTTGCTCCATTCGAGTTGTCTTTCCGACGGCAAAGGTTTTAAAGGCTTAACAGACTGTGCGCTTACAGGTAAACAAAATGCGATAACGATAACAGATGCGATAAAATATTTCATAACAAAAATTCGGGCCTCAAGATATGGAAACAAGTGCAAAAACTTGTGCAAGAAATCGAACGTTGCAAACAACAATTGCAAGAGGGAAGAAAATATTTATTGAGCCGCCATTTGTATTTCAGCCCGCATGTTTTTTTAAGATACTGTTGTAGGTTGTATGCTTAGATGGGTTATAAAGGTTCAATACCTGTGAATAATCTCAGCCCTTGTAAAAACAAGGGCTTTTTTATTAGCTTTTATCGCTTTACACTTACCGGCGAAAGACAGGCTTTTCAGTCGAAGAACAAAATCGAGCATTATGTTTATTAATTGATTATTGGTTCGGCTAACTTTATGTCATGAGTAAAAGCAACAGGATGACCGGCGAACGCAGAAGACCACCACTCAACACAATCGATAAACCAACCTTTAAAGAAAAGTTTGATGCATTAGGAAATCTTCCGCGATTTTTTAAACTGGTTTGGCAAACGCATAAAGGTTATACTATTTTGAATGGCGTACTGCGCATTCTGCGTTCTGCCTTGCCCGTTTCCATTTTATATGTTGGCAAATTAATTATTGACCAGGTTATTTCTATCAGCAGAACACATTCTGCAGACCATACTTTTTTATGGGAACTGGTGGCTGCAGAATTTGCGCTGGCAATTCTATCTGACGCATTAGGCAGAGCAACATTATTAGTAGATAGTTTGCTGGGGGATTTATTCAGCAACCACACTTCTGTAAAAATTATGGAGCATGCAGCCACATTAGATTTAGATCAGTTTGAAGATTCTGAATTTTATGATAAGCTTGAACGTGCACGTCAACAAACAATTGGTCGCACAGTATTGTTATCGCAAGTGTTTGCGCAAGTACAGGATTTAATAACAATGGGATTTTTAGCAGCAGGCTTAATGGCATTTAATCCGTGGTTGATATTGTTATTGCTGATTGCAATTGTACCTGCGTTTTTAGGTGAATCATATTTTAACGACCGCACGTATGCATTAACACGCGGACAAACACCAGAACGTCGCGAACTGGATTATTTACGTTACATCGGCGCCAGCGATGAAACAGCAAAAGAAGTTAAACTCTTTAATCTTTCAGGTTTTGTTATTGACAGATTTAAAACACTCAGCAATAAATTTTATGATGATAACAAAAAGCTTTCCATTAAACGTGCAGGTTGGGGAACACTGTTTGCGTTGATTGGCAGCGCAGGTTATTACGCAGCATACATAACCATTATTCTACAAACAATTAGTGGTGCAATAACCCTCGGTACACTTACATTTTTGGCAGGTTCATTCAGGCAATTAAGAAGTGTGCTGGAAACAATTTTATCACGCTTCACATCTGTTTCGCAGGGAGCTATTTATTTAAAAGATTTCTTTGACTTCTTTGAGATTCAGCCAAACATTATCACACCCAAAAAACCAATTCCATTTCCAAAACCAATTCAGCATGGATTGGTGTTTGAAAAGGTGGGTTTCAAATATCACAACAGCGAATCATGGGCAAACCGCAATTTGAATTTCACTTTACATGCAGGCGAAAAATTGGCATTGGTTGGTGAAAACGGCGCCGGTAAAACAACACTTGTAAAATTACTTGTACGTTTGTACGATCCAACGGAAGGACGAATTTTATTAGATGGTGTCGATTTGCGTGAATACGATTTATTTGAACTGAGAAAAAATATCGGGATCATCTTCCAGGATTATTTGCGTTATCAAATGAGTTTTGCACAAAACATTGCGGTAGGTAATATTGATGAACAATTTAACCGCCCGTTAATCGAACAATCCGCAGAAAAAAGTTTAGCAAGTTTGCTTGTAAAAAGATTACCAAATCAATACGACCAGGCCTTGGGAAGAAGATTTAATAATGGCATTGAATTAAGTGGAGGAGAATGGCAGAAAGTTGCATTGGCAAGGGCATACATGAAAGAATCGCAGTTGTTAATTCTGGATGAACCAACAAGCGCATTGGATGCACGTGCAGAGTACCAGGTGTTT
>JAEZRL010000367.1 GCA_023440945.1 Bacteroidota bacterium | reverse complement strand
ATTTATTTGGTACAGTTTTTCATTATACATTTGTTATCGTTTAAGATACTCAAGACTTAATAATACGTATAGTGAGCAAGCAACTAAACAAGGTTTCGGCGGCAGGATTGTTAGTGGCGTTAGGGATTATTTATGGTGATATTGGAACCTCTCCTTTGTACGTCTTCAACGAGATCATTAATACCCGTACCGTTTCTTCAGACCTGATAATCGGTTGCTTGTCCTGTATTATCTGGACGTTGACACTGCAAACTACAGTTAAATACGTTTGGCTTGTTTTAAGGGCAGATAATAAAGGTGAAGGTGGCACTTTTGCTTTATATGCATTGGTGCGCAGGCATAAAAAATGGCTTGTAATTCCAGCGATGATCGGTGGAGCGGCTTTGCTGGCAGATGGCATCATCACTCCACCAATTTCTATAACATCTGCTATAGAAGGTTTGCGAGAATTGGATGCATTGCATCAGCTTCCTCAAAATACTATTGTTTTTATTGTTGTGGCTATATTGATAGCCTTCTTTTTTTTACAGCAATTTGGCACAGCTTCTATCGGGAGAATGTTTGGGCCGATCATGTTTCTATGGTTTTCGATGCTTGCTATTTTAGGTATTTTTCATATTTCGGATGATTTTACCATATTTAAAGCATTAAGTCCGCATTATGCTATCGAGTTTCTTATCACTTATCCAAATGGCTTTTGGCTTCTTGGTGCTGTATTTCTCTGTACAACAGGCGCTGAAGCTTTATATTCGGATTTAGGCCACTGCGGCAAGGGCAACATAAGGATGTCCTGGATATTTGTAAAAAGCTGCTTATTACTCAACTATTTAGGCCAGGGTGCTTATCTTCTTGCACACAGAAATGGTTTAGCTATTACACCTCAAATAAAAGAATCATTAGGTATAAATGCATTTTACGATCTTATGCCTCAATGGTTTGTAATTCCCGGTGTGGTAATAGCAACAACTGCCGCTATTATTGCCAGCCAGGCAATGATATCCGGTTCTTTTACTTTGGTATCTGAAGCATTGCGTTTAAACCTGTGGCCAAAAACAAAACTAAATTATCCTACAGAACAAAAAGGGCAGATATATATTCCTTCGGTTAATGTATTGATGTTTATTGGATGCTTAGGCGTTGTTTTTTATTTCCGGGAATCATCTGCAATGTCTGCTGCTTATGGTTTAGCTATCATCATCACAATGTTAACCACTACCATTTTATATGCAAATTATCTCGTGGTGAAAAGAGTTTCTTCGGTATGGATTTACCTGTTCCTTGCTCTTTACCTAACCGTAGAGTTGACTTTTCTTATAGCGAATTTTGAAAAATTCCCTCACGGTGGTTTTGTTACATTTATTGTAGGCGGTGTTATGTTTGCTGTTATGTTTGTATGGTATAGAAGCCGTAAGATAAAGAACAGGTATGTAGAATTTGTGCGGCTCGAACATTATATTCCTATGATACAGGAATTAAGTAACGATAAAACAGTTCCAAAATATGCCACGCATCTTGTGTACATGACGAGTGCCAATAATCCGAAGGAAATTGAACATAAGATCATCTATTCTATCTTAAATAAAAAACCAAAACGTGCAGATATTTACTGGTTTGTTCATGTAGATGTTCTGGATGATCCTTATACATGTGAGTTTGTGGTCGATCATATTATTCCAAATGATATTATACGTGTTGAATTCCGACTTGGCTTCCGTGTAGAACAAAAGATTAATCTTATGTTCCGCAAAGTGGTGGAAGAATTGGTTAATAACTAAGAAGTGAACATCACAAGCCGTTATGAAAGCCTTGAACGAAACAATGTTGTTGGCGATTTTCAGTTCATTGTTATGGAAAAATATTTATCCAACGACAACGAGCTGCCTTTCTTTGAAAAGATAGTTATGAATATTTATTTCTGGTTGAAAGAAATAAGTTTAAGTGAAGAGAGAGGTTTTGGTCTTGATCCTGGTTTTGTAACAGTGGAAAAATTCCCACTTATTGTATCACCTGTTCCTGCAATTCCATTGCGGCGGGTTTTTACTGAAGAAGATTAATCCATGCAACACATTACGGCTTCTGCATTGAAACAAAAATTAGAGGAAGGAGAAAATATTTTTCTCCTTGATGTTCGCGAACCTTTTGAGCATGAAGAATACAACATTGGCGGAACATTAATTCCGTTGAATGACGTTATCAAAGGCGCTGATATTATTCCTGCTGATAAACCTGTTGTTGTTTATTGTCGCAAAGGCGTTCGCAGCCAGATCGCTATTCAAAGATTGCAGGAAAAATTTTCTTTCAACAATCTTATAAATCTTGAAGGCGGAATCGAAAGCTGGAAGAAGTTGTGAAGCTATCATCTTTCAGCTTTTGATTTTAATACCAAATATTCTGCAAGTAACGCATCATTAAACGCCGGACAATAATAATAGAATAAGCCAATACCTTTTTTTACAAGTACTTTTTGATAAGTATATTTCAGGTAAGATGGAATGTTGCCGATAAAAAAAGGAAGATCGCTTTGTTCAATTTCCTTTAGAGTGAATGAAGGCATTGGCGGTGGTGTTGCTTTCCATTTATATAACGCATTGCTTAATAAAATTTTTTCCAGCAGATCATTTGTTTGATCAAATGCTGTTAATGCTTGTTGTATCAAACTATCTTTTAAATCTTCCAGCGCCGGAATCGGTTTTACATACATTAATCTTGCAAGGTGATACAATATAATGGAAGTTCTTCCGTAATAAGGAGAAACAAGCAAAGGTTTTTCGATGTGGTTTTTTTTATTAAGCGCTGCAATGATAAGTTGCAAACTTGCCGAATCTGCTTTACTCCATTTAAGATCATAAGTCTGAACAAATGTGAGCACATTGCTTAACACGCATAAATCAAACACAACGGGAAAGTTTTTGCCAAACCAACTTGAATAAGCGCCATATTTTTTATAATCAGCAGAAGTGGTTTTTGTAGGATGAGCTGTATTATTCACAAATTGTTGCATTAAGGTATGAACTTTTGCTGCGGTTGAATCCGGTGTGTTTGAAACAAGTAAGCAAAGAACTGTGCAGTCAAGATCATCTGCCACGTTTGCATTTTTTTTGATCAGGGAAATCCACCATGTATAAGGAAAAGTGTAAGCAGAATCTGTACGCCAGAAATTATAGGTTTCTCTGCCTTTTGTATTTTTAAAATGTGTGAATAACTTTTGCGAATTGTTGTCGATAGAATCAATGATCTGGCGATTACCAGCATTGAGTTCGTCTTCCAACATGTTCAGCGTATAACCGACCAAAGCATTGTAGAAGCTGTTATTATCTTTCTTTTTAAGTTTAAATTGTGGCTTGTTAGTTATGTAAGAAGGAAAAATATCTTGCATAAAAAATGCATCCTTGTCCACCTGTTTTTCCGCAATACGTTTAATGATCGCATCAACAGATAAACTATCCTGCGCATTTCCCTGCAATGAAATGCAAAGACTGAAGCAAAGAATGATAT
>JAEZRL010000353.1 GCA_023440945.1 Bacteroidota bacterium | reverse complement strand
AACTCACCTGAAAATTTTTTCTGCTTTTCATTTTCCTCTAAAACAAGCTCAACATTCTTTCGTTGCTTAAAGTCCTGTATATTTTTTGAAGCAAGTTCTTTTAATAAAATGCCAAGCTTTTCGTCTGTCGCTAAAGCATGTGCCGCCTCGCTGAGAGTTGCCAATTGTCTTGCTCTTGCATTAGCCCCCTTTGCCGGAAGATACGTTTCCTGGTCCCATTGCAATACCGCAGCAGCATATTTCATGTCTGCTGTTTTTTGCATGTGCGCTGTAAAATCTTGGTAAAGTGTTGTTGCCGGATCGTTGTTCATAGCTTATAGTTCATGACTCAGCTCACAGCCTGTAACTAACTGCTTTTCTTATACATAACATTCCATTCTGCAAAAACGGCTGTAGAGTTTTTCATAGATAGGAACGACGTTATGAATATCAAATTTGCAAGCCTGCTGATAAGCTTCCTGTTTAAATTGTTCGAGTTTTTCATCGTTCCCTAATAACTGGATAGCGTAATTGCTCATCGTAGCAACATCGCCAACATTTGCGAGAAAACCGGTTACACCATGAATATTTATTTCCGGCAAACCGCCTGCGTTTGAGCTAATGACAGGCACTCTCGCCGCCATCGCCTCAAGCGCTGCCAAACCAAAGCTTTCATATTCTGACGGAAGAATAAAAAGGTCAGACACTAAAAATATTTCTTCCATTTGTTCCTGTTTACCAACAAAACGAACGTCTTCATCTACGCCTAAACGTCGTGCTAAACTTTCTGCAACAGATCTTTCCGGGCCGTCACCAACCATCAATAATTTTGCAGGTATCTGTTTTCTAACCTCAGCAAAAATTTTCACCACATCGTCTACTCTTTTTATTTTTCTGAAGTTAGAAGCATGAACGATGATCTTTTCATTATTTGGGGCAACTACCTTTTTAAAAGCATCCAATGGTTTTTTCGAGAAGCGAGATACATCTACAAAGTTGTAAATAACTTCTATCTCTTTGCGTATGTTGAATGACTTGTAAGTTTCTTCACGCAGATTTTCGGATACCGCTGTTATTGCATCACTTTCATTGATAGAAAAAGTAACAACGGGTTCGTAAGTTTTATCTTTCCCGACCAAAGTGATATCTGTACCGTGAAGCGTAGTGATTACAGGTATTTCACGGCCATGCTTTAACGCAACTTGTTTTGCCATATAAGCTGCGGAAGCATGCGGAATAGCATAATGCACGTGTAACAGATCGAGGTTGTGATTCATGATTACATCCACCATCGTGCTTGCAAGTGCAACTTCATAAGGTGGATAATCGAACAAAGGATAAGTAGGTACACGCACTTCGTGATAATAAATATTTGCACTGAAAACGTTCAATCGTACCGGTTGCTGATAAGTTATAAAATGTACGGAATGACCTTTATCTGCCAGGGCTTTTCCCAACTCCGTTGCCAATACACCGCTGCCGCCAAAGGTTGGGTAACAAACAATTCCTATTCGCATTAAAAAATGTTTAAGCAGCAAAGGTAATAACCATTTTTCCATTTGCTTGTCACGATATTGTAACAGTCACGCCTTCACTGCCTCTCTTTAAAGGGAGGACATCAGCAGGTTACTAATAACTTTGTTTCTGATATTTCAATTAAATTATGCTTCAACAGTTATTTACAATTCAAAATATCGTAGCGATAAATATTTTTGTTAAATAGAAAACCAAAAGGGGCTCAATGATATACAGATGAAGTGCTTGCGACGCAACAGGGATGCCATGAAATGCCCCAGGTGATATCATAATAAAAATACAGCATTTATTGAGGTTAAAAGATGGGCATAACTTCTTACATGCCCGGTTTTATTTAAAACTTCTAATACTTACATTTGCTTTGTTGCAGCATGCAAATAAAGTGAGTGTTATATGGATAAATTTATTGTTTCGGCCAGAAAATACAGACCACAGACATTTGATACGGTGGTAGGACAAAAACATATTACCACTACCTTAAAAAATGCGATCAAAAACAATCAGCTTGCACATGCTTTTTTGTTTTGTGGTCCCAGGGGCGTTGGTAAAACTACCTGTGCCCGCATACTGGCAAAAACAATTAATTGCGAGAATCTGCAACCTGATGGAGAAGCATGTAATCAATGCAACTCCTGCCGTAGTTTTAACGAAGGAACTTCGCTTAATATTCATGAACTGGATGCGGCAAGTAACAACTCTGTTGATGATATAAGAAGTTTGGTTGAGCAGGTTCGCTTTGCACCACAGGCGGGAAAATACAAAGTATATATTGTGGATGAAGTGCACATGCTTAGTGCAAGTGCCTTCAATGCATTTTTAAAAACACTGGAAGAACCGCCACCTTATGCGATATTTATACTTGCAACAACAGAAAAACATAAAATACTTCCAACCATTTTATCACGTTGCCAGATATTCGATTTCAAACGCATTACATCCAACGATACGGTAGAGCATCTGCAGGATATTATTGAGAAAGAAGATATACAGGCGGAGAAAGCAGCGCTGCAGGTGATTGCTCAAAAAAGCGAAGGTTGTATGCGTGATGCGTTGAGCATCTTGGATAAGATTGTGAGTTTTACAAACGGTGAGGTAACTTATCAAAATACACTTGAACATCTCAATATCCTGGATGAAGATTATTATTTCAGGTTGCTTGATTGTTTACTTGAACAGGATTTACCAGGAGCAATGTTATTATATGATGAAATAAACCGAAAAGGTTTTGAAGGTGATTTGGTGATAAATGGTTTTGCGGAATTTATACGTAACCTTCTTGTTAGTAAAGATGCAAAAGCGGCCAGTCTGCTTGATGTGGTGGAAGGAATGCAGCAACGTTATACGCTCACCTCTTCTAAAGTAAGTACGTCTTTTCTTGTAAGTGCATTGAATATTTTGAATGAAACCGAGATTAACTACAAAATGGCGAGGAACAAACGCCTGCATGTAGAAATGGCGCTTATCAAACTTAATTTTCTTCAACAAGCGATTGAACTCTCTGCCGATAACGGAAGTGTGGTTAAAAAAAAACGGCTTGATGGTCCGGTAGCTTACAGAACGAAAGAATTAAAACCCTACAGTGTAAAACCTGTGAAACAAGCTGAAACGGTATCTGCAAAATTGCTGGTAACAGAACCAACTAATGATACAGAAAACATAGTAAGCGAACCGCCAAATGTTTCAAATAAATCTGCTTCGTCTGTTATAAAAAATGAAACAGCAAAAGCAATTGTAACAACAGTTGAAACGCCGGTAAAAACAATTACAAACGCAAGATCTTCAACTGTTGCCACGAAAGTTGGTAAAAAAAATCTGTTGGAAGCATTGCGGGAGAAATATGGTGATCAGTATAATATTGAAGAAGTAAAAGAAGCTGAGCCGTTAAACATAACTAAACTTCGCGAATGCTGGCTTAGTTATGCAGATAAATTAGAAGAACAACAAAAGCATTCTATCGCTAATACTTTTCGCATTGCAAAACTTGATATAGATAATGATGCAAGATTTAGCATTACAATTAGTGCTATCACGCAACAACGTTTTATAGAGCAGGAAAAAATGTTGCTGGCAGACTATATTCAGCAGGCTTTCAACAATCGCAGCATACAATTTAATATTATAGTAGAAGAAGGCGAAAAAACAGAGATACCTGCACGTATAACTTTAAACAGCAGGCAGCGTTTTGAAAAGATCGCTGAAAAATACCCGCTTATAAAAGAACTGAAAGATCGTTTGAAACTCGAGATTGATTATTAAATGAACATCGTTAGGATTAACTATTGTAATACGAGCAGAAGTTTTTATAGCGTCGCACTTCATTCGCAAATCATTGCGCATCTTCATTCACCGGAATAATAGCTCAAGTTTTTTTAAAGCTTACGCATATTTTTTCAGGATTGATATTACCTTATTATAATAAGGTTCTCCAAATAAAACAAGGTGCACCAATAAAGGATAAAGCTGGAATAACTGAATGCGCTCCTGCCATTGGGGTTGCAGTGGAAAAGCCTCATTATAATAATCATAAAAACGTTCATCAAATCCGCCAAACAATTCGGTCATAGCAATATCCATTCCGCGATGACCATAATAAACAGCAGGATCGTATATAACTACTTTACCTTCCCTGGTTGACAAAAAATTGCCACACCATAGATCGCCATGTACAAGCGAAGATTTTTCTGCAGGCATTAAAGATTCAAATTTTGTGCAAACTTTTTCTGCAAGTTTAATTTCATCCAATGTGCATCTCTTTTGAGTATATGCTTTTTGTATCAGAGGCATAATTCTTTCTTCCGTATAAAACGAACACCAGTTGTCGTGTTTTTTATTTGATTGTAGAAGAGAACCGCAGTAATTATTTGTATCG
>JAEZRL010000101.1 GCA_023440945.1 Bacteroidota bacterium | reverse complement strand
GACCTTCAGCGACTGGGAAAATTGTCTGTAAAAGAAATTATAAAACTGAAAGTAAAAGGTATTGGCAATGCAAAAGCCATTTCTATTGCAGCCGCTTTAGAGTTGGGTATAAGAAGAGATGCCGCCGACAAAAAGAAAAGCGTTGTTATAAACAGCAGTGACGTGGCAGAATATTTAAAAGCACAATTGCAATATAAAAAACATGAAGTGTTTGCTGTTTTGTTTTTAAACAGGGCAAATAAAATAAACCATTATGAAGTTATAAGCGAAGGCGGCATAACCGGAACGATCGCTGACCCAAGAATCATTTTGAAGAAGTCTTTAGAACACGATGCTGTAAGTATTATTCTTTGTCATAACCATCCCAGCGGAAGCATAAAACCAAGTCGTGCAGATGAAGAACTAACAAGAAAAATTAAAGAAGCTGCAAGTTATTTTGATATAAAAGTTTTGGATCACATCATTGTTAGTGAGGACGGTTATTTCAGTTTTGCTGATGAAGGGATTTTGTAAAAACATGAAAAAAACTTTGCCACTGCTATTGTAACGCTTTTGCAATAACCGGATGAAATGGTGAAACAGATGAATCAAAATAATATTCCAGCACACCTTTGTCAGTGATAAGATATTTGCAAAAGTTCCAGGCGGGCTGCTGATCGTTCCATCCATTTTTTGTTGTGTTTGTTAACCATTGATATACTTCGTTTTGATTAGTGTTTTTTATCACAACTGTTTTCTTCATCAATAAAAAAGTAACACCAAAATTTAGTTCGCAAAATTTATTGATGGCTTCATCAGAAAGCTTTTCCTGTTCTTTAAAATCATTTGATGGAAACGCAAGAACAATAAGTTTATTTTTGTATGTTTCATACAAACGTTGTAACTCTTTATATTGTGCCGTATAACCGCAATCACTTGCCGTATTAACAATCAAAACATATTTTCCTTTCAGTTCACTAAAATCGAATCTGTCACCTTTGTTTGTTTCAGCTTTTAATGAATAAAATGAAACGGCCGAAGTAATATTTCTGCTGTTTTTTATTACTATATTCCTGCGAAAAAATTTACTCTTCAGCATTAAGACAGGATATGTAAAACGAAGTATTTTTTGTCGTAATGTCATTCGTGTAATTTCTTATTCCCCCAAATTCTTATTATCGTCTTTCACCACTTTCTTCTTCAGCTTAAAAAGTGTTTTCTTTGGCATTTCTACAGCAACAATTTCGTCACCCAATATCAGTCCCCAGGCTTCCAGATGTTCAACGCCATCAAAAACAACTTTTAAAATGGCAATGATAGGTATAGCGAGAAACATGCCGGGCAATCCCCAGATCATGTGACCAACCAATACGCCTAAAATTGTAACCATTGCATTGATCTTTACTTTAGAACCAACGATTTTGGGTAACAGTATATTACTGTCAATTAAATGAACAACAACAATAACAATAGCAACACCAAGCAATGTTGCTGCACCGCTAGTTGTGAAAGAAATAAGCAAACTGAACACGCAAGCTGTAAAAATGCCAATGTAAGGAATAAGGTTTAACACCGCTGTTATCACAGCAAGCAACAATGCGTAACGAATTCCCAGCACCATAAAACCTATGAATACAAGCAATGCAACAATCAGCATTTCAATACACAATCCAACTACATAACTTTTTATCACATGTCTTGTTTTTTCAAGAATATTATATACTCTCGGACTGTGTTCTTCACTAAAACTCTTTATAAAAAAATGAACCACCAAACCTCTGTATAACAATAATAAAAAAGCGTAGATAGGTATAAGAACAATATATATCAAAGTGCTGGAAACACTTGCAAAAGTGGTTGTAACAATTGTGCTTGTATTGGATAAAGTTTCAGAAGTTGCAGATTTCAAAAACTCGTTCATGTTTCTTGCGCTTACATGAAAAGTTTTTTGCACCCATTGTTCAAGATCATTTATCGCTGCATATAATTGCGTTGCAACTGCAGGCAATTCTTCCCTGAAACTTAATATCTGTGACGAAATAAAATACAATACAAAAAACACGATCGTTATCGCAATAATGAGAGAAATAAGTGCAGCAATTCCTCGTGGCACACCTTGTTTTTCCAGGCGGTTACAGGGGCTCATAAGTAGAATAGCTAAAAGATTTGCAAAAGCTAAAGGTATAAGAATGCTTTGTCCAACATACATCAACAATAATATCAAAGCAATACTAAGAAGGCTATTGCTTAACCTGTTGATAAAAGGAGTATTGCTTATCATGCTGTTAGTTTATGTTGTAAAAAAAGAAAACTCTATGCCATAATTCGGAGCAAAAATTTGTTATTGATTTTTATGTTACCTGCTTTTGCACTGCTATCATCGTCCCTTGTGTCACTCACTTCAACTGAAGTAATTCTTCTGAATAAAAAATGTTCGGTAACTTATCCTCAAAGAAACAAAAGGTTAATAGTATTATCACAGCTAATTTCGAAATAAAAAACACAGCTACTTTTGCATGATGAAACGAACATGATGCCTCCAATGCAAAAGTGCAAGAAATGAAACCCGGCCATCATAGATATCTATCGGCCTTAAATTGGAACAATAAAAAGATTTTCAGATGAAATCGTTCTTTAGCATTCTGTTGTTTTCCTTCATTATATTTTCATGTAGAAATACTACCTCTTCAAATGAAGCAGTTAAAACAAGCGACACAACCAATTTTTATCCGTTTATTGAATATTTAAATCAGCAGATACAAGACGTGAATAACACGCCTTATTTCATCTATAAAATAAGCATCAAAGACGGGAAAAAAGATTCTACTGTTATCACTCCACCAACGTTTGATTCGCTTGCTCACCTGTTTGTAAAACACGACATCACTCAACCTCCCTTAAAAAAATTTTATACCGAAAATATTTTTGAAGATGCAAGCACAGATAGTTACACGATAACTTATACTTCATCAAATCCGAAA
>JAEZRL010000312.1 GCA_023440945.1 Bacteroidota bacterium | reverse complement strand
GGTGCAAAAAGTTCCAATCCTGCTTTGATCGCTTATCTTAATAATCATTTGCTTTTTGCAGCAGACAATGGCGATAATGCAAATGGCTTTACCGATCTGTACCGGTTAGATGCAACACTTTACACTTTACCTGTTTCATTGCTTGATTTCACAGCAGTTCAGGCTGGCAAAGCAGTGGATTTGAAATGGTCAACAACAAAAGAAATAAACACAAGTTATTTTGATGTTGAACGAAGTAAAGATGGTGCTCAGTTCGAGTATATAGGTAAAGTAAATGCAGTCGGCAACAGCAGAGAATTGAATAATTATACTTTCAACGATATGAATGCATTTTCACTCAATGCTGAAAAAATATTCTACCGTTTAAAAATCGCTGATAAAGATGGGAAACTGACTTATTCACCGGTTGCACTTATCAACTTCACTAATGATGCAAGAAGCTTTTACGCTTACCCGGTTCCCGCAAAAGATCACATCAATGTTGTTCTTAATTCTAATGCACACAGTGCAGAAATAAAGATCACTGATCAAGCCGGTAAACAAGTGCTCTCCAAACAAATTAGCATAGCGCAAAACGGCAGCCAAACAAGAATAAATGTTGCCAATCTCAAAAGCGGTGTTTATTACCTTCAGGTGATAACGAAAGAAGGTGTTCAATCAACAAAATTTGTAAAGAATTAAAAGCATATAAACCAAAACAAAAAGAGGCGGAAATCTTCTGCCTCTTTTTATTTTTATGATGCCAGCTTTTGTAATCCTCTCATCGTTCCTTGTGTCACTCACTTGTACGTTCATCACATTATTGAGCACGATATTTCATACTATAAATCGTCTTCCCTCAAAATACCTTATTGCCACAATTTGGCACCACCTTTTATCCCTTCCTGGTTGTTTACAATGGTTATATTATCATCCAGTTTAAAATCAATTTTTTTTGCATTGCCGCCCCCAATGTATAAATGATCATAATTGAAAACGGTTTTCAATATTCCTATTACTTTTTTTATGCGTTCATTCCATTTTTCTTCACCTACATCTTCCAGCGCTTCATCGCCGATGTATTGATCATAGGTTTTCTTTTTTGCAACCGGGTGATGCGCCAATTCTAAATGCGGCAATAATTGGCCGTCATAAAAAAGGGCTGTTCCAAAACCGGTTCCAAGTGTAACAACTATCTCCATTCCGTCTCCCTTAATAACGCCAAATCCCTGTATATCTGCATCATTCAATAACTGCACTGGTTTTTTCAAAGCATGCATTAATATTTCACAAAAAGGAACACGATTCCATTTTTCAGTACCAAGATTAGGTGCTGTATAAACAACTCCTTTTTTCACATAACCGGGAAAGCCAACAGATACAGCATCAAAATTTTTAATGTCTTGTGTTAATTTAAGGATTGCATCTAAAACTTCCTGCGGACCTCCATTTTCAGGTGTTGGAATTTTTTGATAGCTGTTTAGCGCTTCCCCTTTTTTATTAAGTAAAATGGCTTTTATATTTGAACCGCCAATATCAATTGCCAATATCTTTTCTGCTGCAATGGTGTTATTCATAGATTTTTTTAAAGAAGAGTTTTATAAAAAATAACAATACCAAAGGTAAAGTTGCAAACGGAATGCCGCCCATAATAATGATGGTAAATAACGTACCCATTTCCTCTCCGCTTATCAAAAATAAGTTTTGTTTTTTCTGTTTTTTTGTAATCTTGCACCTCCAAAATAGGCGACTTATGAAATTCTAATCCGGAGAATTTATCTCCATCACTTTCCGGTTTATTTCGTTCTAATAGATTTTTTATTCATCAATATTCAGGTATATCAATTAACGTTCTTATACCTATCGCTGATCTGATCTTCTTATCAAATTTTTGATATATCAACTTATTTATATGACGGCACAATTAACCCGTACAATTACTTCTGCGTTCCGGTTTTTCCGAAATGCATTAAAGGGTGAAGAAATGGACTTTACCCAGGGCAGCATACACAAAGCCGTTTTTATGCTTGCCATTCCCATGATTCTTGAAATGATGATGGAATCAGTGTTTGCAGTGGTTGATATTTTCTTTGTAGGTCGTTTGGGAAATGAAGCTGTGGCTGCTGTTGCCTTAACGGAATCTGTTCTTACGCTTGTTTATTCTGTAGCCATTGGTTTAAGTATGGCCGCAACGGCTTTGGTAGCAAGACGTGTTGGAGAAAAGAATTTTGAAGAAGCTTCTAAAAGTGGTATGCAGGCTATTTTGTTAGCGTTGTTTTTAACGACGATCATCAGCATTCTTGGAGCGTATTATGCTGAAGAAATTCTGCGTTTAATGGGTGCTGGCGATAAGCTGGTAAATGAAGGTGCGGTTTATACACGCATTATTTTTTGTGGAAGCATCGTTGTCATGCTTTTGTTTTTGATCAATGGTATATTTCGCGGTGCCGGTAATGCAGCACTGGCAATGCAAAGTTTGTGGATAGCAAATATTTTCAACATTATTCTTTGCCCGGTTTTAATTAACGGCTGGGGACCTTTTCGTGAATTGGGTTTAAAAGGTGCAGCTATTGCAACTACTGCAGGCAGGGGTATTGGTGTTGCCTATCAGCTTACACGATTGGTTCAAAACAAAGGCAGCTTGCGTTTTAAGTGGAGTTATTTTAAACCTTACTGGAACATCATCAAATCATTGTTCAATATTGCATGGACAGGAACGACGCAATTTTTAATTGGTTCTGCAAGTTGGATCGTTCTTGCAAGAATTGTTGCAGAATTTCATGAAGATGCGCTGGCCGGTTACCAGGTAGCGATACGTGTTCTAATGTTTTTTCTTTTGCCTGCCTGGGGATTAAGCAATGCGGCGGCAACTTTAACGGGACAAAATCTCGGTGCAAAAAAAGAAGCACGTGCAGAGCAAAGTGTTTGGGTAGTAGTGAGATACAATGCGATATTCATGCTTTGTGTTTCGTTATTCTTTTTGTTATTTGCCGAGCCACTGATAGATTTTATGAACACAAACGCTTCAGCGCAGCAATATGCCATACAAGCCATCCATATTGTAAGTCTTGGTTATGTTTTTTATGGTGTTGGTATGGTTATGATGAATGCGTTTAACGGCGCAGGTGATACTAAAACGCCAACCCTTATTAACTTGTTTGGATTCTGGATGTTCCAGATACCTGTTGCTTACCTGCTTGCCCTGCATTTGAATTATGGACCGAAAGGTGTGTTTATCGCAATTGTTTCTTCTGAAACTTTGATAACAATCGTATCCTTATTGATTTTCAAAAGAGGGAAATGGAAACTGGTGAAGGTATAAGATGAAACACAGAATTTTGAAAGGGAAAATTAGAAATGATAAAACTGAAATTTTGGCAAAGCCTATCCCGAAAAGACAAAAAGATAAAGTTTTTTTTGGTAATAACAAGGTAATAACAAAACAATAATGAAACAGGTAGAAGATAGGGAAGAAAAGTGCAGGTTTTTATCAAAAAGGACAAAGGACAGAGTGGCAGTGAAGTAGGTTTAACTTACTAATGAGATTCAATTTGTGAAAAAATATTATTGCTGACACGGTTTACTAATTCCCAGGTTTTTCATTCTTCCATCCATCGGGGTTTTCAACAATTTTAGCAATAAAAGCAGCGATGCTTTTTCATGATATGGCTCTGCCTTTCTCCGGCCCCATTTTGATTATCATATTTGTTTGATTGCACTTTCATCTAAATGGCAGCTAATATTCTACCTATTGATCATTTTTTGCGCCTGCTCACTATAACGAGCACCTGTTACTTCAATCTTTGAAAGCGCTTCATTGATTTCTTTTAGATCATTAGTGCTCAGCGTGATTGCTGCAGCTCCAACATTTTCTTCCAAGCGATGTGCTTTTGTTGTACCGGGAATGGGAACGATCCAGGGTTTTTGTGCCAATAACCAGGCGAGTGCTATCTGTGCATTTGTTGCGTTCTTTTCTTTAGCAATTCTACCAAGTAAATTAACCAGCGCCTGGTTTACCTTCCTGTTCTCTTCAGAAAAGCGGGGGACGGTATTTCGAAAATCACTCTTGTCAAACGTGGTATTTTCATTAATAGCTCCTGTTAAAAACCCTTTGCCTAAGGGACTGAAGGGCACAAAGCCAATACCCAATTCTTCAAGGGTTGGAATAATTTCTTGTTCAGGTTCTCTCCACCAAAGAGAGTATTCGCTTTGCAGCGCTGTTACCTGCTGAACCGCATGTGCTTTGCGAATGGTTTGTACACCTGCTTCAGATAAACCAAAGTGCTTTACTTTTCCTTCTTTGATCAAATCCTTCACAGTACCTGCAACGTCTTCAATAGGAACATTTGGATCAACGCGGTGTTGATAAAACAAGTCAATCACATCTGTTTTCAACCGTTTAAGCGACGCTTCCGCTACGGCTCTGATGTTTGCGGGACTGCTATCTAATCCCGATGTTGTCTTTCCGGTAATAAATCCAAATTTTGTTGCTATCACCACATCTCTGCGAAAGGGTTGTAATGCTTCGCCCAATAACTCCTCGTTTGTGTAAGGGCCATACACTTCTGCTGTATCAAAAAAAGTAACGCCAAGCTCAAAGGCTTTTCTGATTAATTTAATCGCGTCTTTTTTATCTATAGCGGGACCAAGACCAAAACTCAATCCCATACAACCCAGGCCAAGGGCCGATACTTCAAGGCTTTTGCCTAATATTCTTTTTTGCATTTTTAAATTTTTTAAGATTTGCTGAATTTATTTTAGATATTCATCATGCGTAACAGGCTTCATCCATTGTGTTGGCCCATTTTCTCTGCTTGTAATGGCAACTTGAATAAGCTCCTTGTCAGCGCTTGCCCCATGCCAGTGCGGTACATTGGGCGGGCACTTTACAACAACGCCTTTATCAAGAATTTTTTTTGCACTACCTTCTTCCTGGTAGTAATATTCATGATAGGAAATGGTTGTATTATTCATGGAATGAATAGTGAAAAATGGCTTAGTCGAGCGGTATAAATGCAAGGCTGTTATTTGCATTCATTGGAATCACCAATTGATTCGTTTTGCTATCATAACACATGGAAGCGGCGCTGGGAATATTTTTTGCGATGAGTTCTGCAGGCTTGCCGGGACGAATTCGGGAAACACCTCCATTAAAGACACTGGACACATATTTTGTACCATCGGGCAGAATAACAAGGCCATCACTTCCAGGTTGCGCAGCAGTTTCTGTTTTCAATAATTTACCGCCTTGTGAAAATGTAAGCACGTCGGCATTTCCGGAATTTACAACAACGATATTTCCCTGCGGGTCAAAGGCGATACCATTGGGTACGTTTAACGGTGCACCTTGCATGAAAACAGTTGCTTTACCTGCAGGCGTTACTTTCCAAACCTTCCATGTATCAGGATTTGGATTGGGCCTTCCAAAATCACCTGTTTCTGTGGCGTAAATCGTACCATCTTCCTTCACTTCAATATCATTTATCCAGCCTGCACTATCTATTCTTATACCACCCATAGGTTCTCCTGTTTTCATGCTAAACTTGCGGATAACAGCTACACTTGGGTCATCTTTACCCGTGCCTCCATCGCGGTCGGCGAGGTATAAGATACCATTTATGATATCACTGCCGAAGGGTTCATTTAGCACTAAAGGAGTGGAAAGATTTTTACGTTCATCGGGGTGCTGAACGCCAATCCAACGTAACGTATGCACAGATCCATCATGATTGATAAGCGAAACCCAGGCATCATTAGTCTGCATAGATTGTGGCAGGCAGCGATTGGGAACCACAATAAGCCCGCTTTCCGCATCATAAGAACAGCTTTCCGCGGAAACGATACCGCCATACACTTTTACGTTTGGTGTGATTGCTTCAAAACCTCCATTGGTATTGGTAATACCGAGCGGATTACCAACGGAATATGGCTTTGTTTCGCTTGGCTGCTGTGCAAACAGGGGAGCTGTTGCGAAGCTAATACCCATCAGCATGGCGAAACTAAATGTGAACTGTTTTTTAAAATGTTTTTTCGTCTTCATAATTTTATTATTTCTGGTTATGCACTTTTTTTATCTGCTTGCCCATGCTATTATATTCCTCATCGGTTACTCTGTCTAACCATTCTATTCCTCTCGATTCAATTCCGATATAAGCAAAATCGCTGTTCGGCGTTGCCATATGTGTATGTGCCACGCCAGGAGTACATCTAATGACATCTCCTTTATGAACGATCCGTACCGGCTTTCCTTTTTCTGCATAATATCCGGTTCCTTTCATGATAAGTAAAACTTGTCCTTTCGGATGAACGTGCCACCTCAATGTTGAAGCGGGCGCAAAAGTGGCCTGTATCAGACTGAAGGGAAAAATGCTGCCCTCCATACTCAACGCATTCAGCCACACCGTTCCTGTGTAATCATCTGTGTTGGGAGCCACGAATCCTTTGGGAAATGCGGAACTATCTTGTGAACCTAAATTTGTATTCAGCGGTTTAGTGGGTTTTATACTTTTGTATTCTTCATCGGTTACCCTGTTTAACCAAATCGTCTTTCCTTTCTCAGAAGGAGAAATAGCAACATAAGCGAAGGTGCTCTTTGGCGCTGCCCCATGCCAATGCTCTACACCCGGAGCACATTTAATAACATCACCTTTGTGTACGATCCGTACCGGCTTTCCTTTTTCCTGGTAATAACCTGTGCCTTCAGTAATCAATAAAATTTGTCCGCCGGGATGAATATGCCAATCCAATTTTGAAGCCGGTGCATAAACAGCCTGTGCCACACCGAATTTGAAAATACTATCCGGTGCGCTTAGCTCATTGAGCCAGATGTTGCCGGTATAATTGTCTGTGTTTTTCCCGATTTCACCTTTTGGAAAGATGGGAACATTCTGCGCCATTGCCTGATGCAGTAAAGCAACAAATAGGATGATTATTGTTGCCAGTATTTTTTGAATCATTTTCATTTTTTGCATTAATGTATTTTTTTAAATGATTTAAGTACTCAATTTTCTTTCACCCAGCCATTTTGCCATTTTCGGATCCCTGTGATCGAAGAAGAGGCTTGCATTTGTATTTAATGTTTTGATGGCTTCCATGTCTTCTGCATTTAGCATAAAATCGAAGATGTTGAAGTTCTCTTTCATTCTTTCTTTATGCGTTGATTTTGGATTCTCCATTCACCATACACATCACCAAACGGCTGATGGATAAGATATAAATCCAGGTAATCCAATTGCAATTTCTTTAGTGAATTCTCAAAAGCCTTTTTTGTTCCTTCATATCTGTTTGATTGTATCCAAAGTTTGGTGGTGATGAACAATTCTTCTCTTGATATGCCACTTCTTTTTATTGCTTTGCCAACAGCTTCTTCATTTCCATAAGATTGAGCTGTATCAATAAGGCGATAGCCGGTTGCAATAGCATCAACAACACTTCTTTCGCATTCGTCCAGATCTTTCACCTGGAAAACGCCAAATCCAAGGATAGGCATTTCAACACCGTTATTTAATTTTATGTTCTGCATGATTCATCTTTTTACACTACAAAGGTCGCCACGTTTCCTGTCTTCAATTGTATATAGATTGCGGATTTATCTACCATTATCGCTGATTATTGACGATGCTGAGAACAAATGGGATAATAAAGCAGTAATTTTGAAATAGAACAAATTGCGTTATGGACAACATGAAAAGATTCGAAACCATTAATGATTACAATGTATTTAACAACAATGAAACGTTACATCCATTGGTAAGTGTTGTTGACTTGTCGAAAGCAGATCCGCGGCAAGGCTCCAAAATGTATTTTGGCTTCTACACCATTTTTTTAAAAGACGTAAAATGTGGCGATTTGGTTTATGGCCGCCACACTTATGATTACCAGGAAGGCACGTTAGTTTTTCTTGCACCAGGCCAGGTGGCAGGTCTGAATAGCAATGGGGAAACCTATCAACCGAAAGGTTATGCATTAGTCTTTGATGCTGATTTGATTCATGGCACACCGCTTGGAAAACATATTCAGGATTATACATTCTTCAGCTATCAATTCAATGAGGCGCTGCATTTATCGGAACGTGAAAGAAAAATTGTGTTGGATTGTTTTTCAAAAATTGAATATGAACTGGAACATGCGATAGATAAGCATAGTAAAACTCTTATCGTAGATAACATTGAGCTTTTTCTGAATTATTGTGCCCGTTTTTATGATCGCCAATTTATAACCCGTGATAATGTACATAAGGGTATTCTAGGAAAATTTGAAAATTTATTGAATCAATATTTTACAACCGATAAACCGCAAACAATTGGCATACCTTCCGTTGCTTATTGCGCAGGTGAATTGAATTTATCGCCTGGCTATTTTGGCGACCTGGTAAAAAAAGAAACAGGAAAAACAGCACAGGAGTATATACAGTCAAAAGTAATTGATGTGGCCAAAGAGAGAATATTTGATCATGATAAATCGGTTAGTGAAATTGCTTTTGAATTAGGGTTTAAATATCCTCAACATTTTACTCGTTTATTTAAACAACGGGTCGGACAGTCACCAAATGAATACCGGATGCTTAATTGAATAATTTCTTCAGGAGTTCAAAGCTACCGACAAACAGACTAAATTGTATTAGGAAGATAATAAGTATTCTTAATGCTTATTATCCTCAAACATCTTCCACACATCGAACCCTGCACGTATATTCTGCAGTTAATGGTGAGGTGCTGCATGCGGATTTGTCTTTCTATGTAATTGCTTCGAAGATTTTGAGTATTGGGAACAGATTTTTTATTGCAGTTTTACCGATGCAAAATAAAAGAAGTATAATAAGATGAATAACATATTCTGAAATGAGATGAGCTTGCCGATCAATGAACCGAACGTACAAGTAAGTGACACAACGAATTTAAATAGTAATACAAAAGCTGGTAAACTAAAAATTGCTTTGTATTGGAAAACCAGAGCATAAAAAATTATAATTATTGATGATACAATCCATTCAGCTTTTTGTATGATCTATTCACTTTTATGTGAAAGAATTGCTTAATTTTAATACACTTGCCAAAAAATCCAATCTCCTGTAATTTTTAATTAACACCAAAAAACTTGCGATGAAAAAATTATTCCTGCTTCCATTGATGTTGGCTTTTATGGTAGCAACACCGCAACTAACACATGCGCAGCTTCTGAAGAAGTTAAAACAAAAAGTAAGTGATGCCGCGAGTAAAGCAATAGGCGGCGACAATGCAACCCAGGACCAAACAACCAATTCTGGTTCTGACCAGGGAAATGTTTCAACCGATCCTGTAACCGGTAAACCAACCAACAAAGGTGGAGCGGGCTTAAAAAACACAACACCACCAGATGTTAATCAGCAACTGAACGAAGCAGAGCAGGCTCATGATGCAGCAAAATATAGCGATGCCCGTTATGCTTTGCAGCAGGCTTTAATGGGTATAGAAATTCAATTGGGAAGAGAGTTATTGAAATCATTACCTGATCCTGTAGGCGGATTACCAAAAGATACAACGCAGGATAAAGTGGTTAGTACACAATGGGGCTGGAATAACATGACCATTCAGCGTGTTTATACTGATCATAAAGACAAACAATTAACTGTTACAATCGGCAACAATGCTTTTTATTCAGGTCTTGTAAATGTTTATTTCAACAGTGCTTATTCTGTACAGGCAAATGGCGATCAGCAAAACATGAAACAGGTAAAAGTTAAAGGCAATAAAGCGGTTATCCAGTATGATGACAGCAAAGGTTACTCATTGATCGTTCCCATTGGGCAATCATCTATGATTGTTTGGGAAGCTATCAATTTTGCCAATGAAGATGAAGTGATGAATGCTGCCAATGCTTTTGATATTGATGGTATAAAAAAACAACTGGGAGAACAATAAGTAACCCCGGAAAAAAGAATATGAAACCAGCATAAATGTTCAACAAAAGAAATAGAAAAGCGAGGTTTCATCAGACTTCAAAAACAAATAAAAGATTTCAAATGAAAAAGCTATTTATAGTTTCACTTTGTATAAGTTTTATCTCTTTTGCCTCTGCGCAGGATTTTAAAACGGAGATTGCCTCTGCCAAATCTGCTTATGGTTCAGGTAAATTGGGCGATGCACATTTTGCTGCTGAACAGGCAATGCAGGAAATTGATATGATAATCGGTAAAGAAGTTTTGAAACTGCTTCCGCAGAAAATAGACAGCATGAGTTCTAATGCCAACGATGATCATGTAACAGCAAATGTTGGCTTTATTGGTGCAACCATTCACCGCAGCTATGGCGTAGATAACGGCGCACAAATCGAGATCATCAGTAACTCACCTATGATCACAACATTAAACGCATTTTTAAATACGCCTATTCTCGGGGGCATGATGCGGGATGAAAATACCAAAGTAGTGAAGATTCAGGGTTATAAAGCAAGACTCGAGAAACAGGGACAAAACGATAATGGCAATCCTAATTATAGTCTTCAAATTCCGTTTAACAATGCCTTGCTTACCTTAACTGTAAATGGGGCGCAGGAAAGCACTGTAATGAATGTAGCGAACTCTATTCCTTTGCAATCCATTGCAAAGCTTATCCAATAATATAGAAAAAGTCCATCCCTTCAGTATAACCGCAGCTTTAGAGTTGCGGTTTTTTATTGTAGAAAATCATGTTTGTTGATAAAGAGGAATAGAACCTAATATTATTTAATACGTTAACCTTCGGCTTAGTTCTTCATTTATCCGGGTAAACAAATGTTCCGGTTTATATACACGCCAGTTTTCTATATTCATCAACTCAATTAAATAATTAAGTTTGCGTTTACGGAAATCATGTTGTGTTGCATCGGGCATGTTGAGGGAAACGATCCAGCCTTCTTCATCCGTTACTTCATCGTACCATTCCTGGTAATAATCTTTGTCGCCACTGTGAAAGTTGAGTACATTCTCTGTTATCAGAATAAATTTACTTATGCCTTCATACTGCATCTTATCAACTACATCACGTTTTAAAGTCATGATGTCATTTTCTATGGCATCATTCCATTCGCCTATCAGTTCAATGATTGCAAAATGAAGATCATAATCGGCATATAATATTTTCATGTAAAGCGTACGGCTTCCAAACTCATCCCATTGCGGATGAATGTAATAATTGTACACTGTTTGAGAGAATTCAAACTCACTGTACGATC
>JAEZRL010000272.1 GCA_023440945.1 Bacteroidota bacterium | reverse complement strand
CGCAAATCCCGATGAAGTTTCGGCATTACTCAGAATGCATTACAAAGGAGAAGCAAGGGCATTAAGAGCAATATTTTATTACTGGATGATGCGTTTGTACGGCCCGGTTATTATTCTTCCGGATGTGGTTCCTGTGAATGGAACCGGCGATGAAATCTTCTTTCCACGCACTTCATTCGATTCGTGTGTATTATATGTAGCAAATCAGTTAGATACGGCTTACAGCGAAATAAAGCAATCCGTTGCGGGAAGTCCGCAATTGCCGGAACTACCTTTGAATAATGAGTGGGGCAGGATAACAACCGGTGTTTGCAAGGCTTATAAATTTCAAACCTTGATGCTTGCAGCAAGCCCTTTGTTCAATGGTAATAAAGAATTAGCATCCCTTAAAAACAAAGATGGGCTGCAGCTCATCAATCAAACATACGACCCCAACAAATGGAAACTCGCAGTGCAGGCAGGCAAAGAGTTCCTGGATGAATTTGTGCCGAACACTTATGAGCTTTACACCGAAAGCGATGCAGACCCTTTTGTAGCTGCTTATAAATCCTGCAAAAACGTGGTTATTAACGACTGGAACAAAGAGTGGATTTGGGGAAAGGCTATGTGTGATAACGTAGGCACTTACCAATACGATATAACTCCCAAGCTGGTAGGCTATGCAAGTTCTGTTACAAAAGGTGCCGGCTTCCTCTCTGTAAACCAATCTATGGTTGATGCTTACTTTATGAAGAATGGGTACTCTATTACCAATTCAAATTCAGGTTATCAAAGCTCTGGGTTTTCAGATTTCAAATCTCCTTATGATGTGAGGGAAAGATCAACTTTCAATCAATGGGTGAACAGGGAAGCACGTTTTTATGTAGGGGTTACATACAACAGGAGTTATTGGCAAAACCAGGGCCAGAGCGCAGAGGAAGTAATTCCGGTTTTTGAATTAAGCGGTAACTCAGGAAGAACACAAAGTACCTGGGATGTAACATCTACAGGGTATATCGTCCGCAAGCAATTGTCGAACGATGGCAGCAGAAGAGGCTGGTGTTATCTAAGGCTGGCGCAAATGTATCTGGATTATGCCGAAGTGTTGAATGAAACAGATCCGGGCAATCCGGATATTTTAAAATATGTAAACCTGATAAGAAGAAGGGCCGGTATTGCAGTTTATGGTAGTGGTGCTGATGAAATTCCAGCTCCAACAAGTCAAACTGCGGTTCGAGATGTAATAAGACATGAACGCATGGTAGAACTCGCATTTGAAAATGTGCGCTACTTCGATGTACGCAGATGGAAGATAGCACCGCAAACAATCGGACAGGATGTTTATGGAATGAATACTTATGCTGACGGCGATGATTTTTATGAGAAAACCCTGGTAGAAAAAAGACGTTTCTTGCAAAGGGATTACCTGTGGCCGATACCGAACGACGAAATATTGAAAGATCAATACCTGGTGCAAAATCCGGGATGGTAAAATCGTAATAATATTTTGTTCAAATAACGAATACAAAAAATAGATACATGAATTATTTATTCAATAAACAGAAAAGGCTAATTAGAAAGTTATCTTTCAATACAACGATAATACTCTTTTTTGCACTTGTTCTTGGAAGCTGTGTCAAGAATGATGACCTGGTGTCGCCGCAAGAAGGAACGATTTATATGCCACAAGCCTTTCAGGACAGGGCTACCATGACGGTATATAAAATTGACTCGGTGCAAAGCATAACTTTTGGTGCCGCTTATTCAGGCTTTAAAGCAGCTCCTTCTGATATTTCGGTAGAATTTCAGGTTGATACATCACTTATCGCTGCATATAATGCCCTCAATGCTTATTTAGGATATACTTATTATGCATTGCCGGACAGCGCTTATACACTTTCAGCGACAACAGCAGTTATTCCTGCCGGTAAAACCAGCTCTGAACCGTTGGAAATTCAGATCCAGGGAAGTAAATTATCATTTGGCAGGCATTACGTGCTACCGATAAAATTGGTGAACACTGCTTCAGCAAAAGTAGATTCATCCCTGTCTGTTGCTTACTTCAAGCTCGATACGTTATTAACCCGGTCACGAGATCTTACCTCTCTGGGTACATTGATGGTTAGTGATGAAAATTCCGGCGGCGCCGATGCGGGTGAAGGTTCAAAAAAACTAGTGGACAATGATTACAACACAAAGTTTTTATCGTTTGATTATAATCCAGACTTCTGGGTACAACTTCACTTGTCTTCTGCAGAAAAATTAAATGCTTACACCATCACATCAGGAAACGATGCACCTGAAAGAGACCCTAAAGACTGGCAATTCCAGGGTTCTAATGACGGCGTCAACTGGACCACATTGGATACAAAAACAAGCGAGTCATTTCCCGAAAGATTGATGACCCGCAGGTTTGATTTTAGTTCAGAGCAGGGCTATTCTTATTACAGATTATATATAACCGCAAATGGAGGATCAGACCTTATTCAAATAACAGAATGGAGGCTACTCCAATATTATTGAGATTTATTGTTAGATGATCACATGGGTAAAAGGATGACAATTTCGAGGTTGTCATCCTTTTCAAAGTCATCGATTTTACGATGGAAAAATAATTTACATTGTTACTTTAGTGCCGGTTCACAAAGGAAAAAAGGTTGTATGCAATGTACAATCTCAAAGAATGCCTGGACGAACACCGGAGCCTTGAAGAACCTACTATATTTTCCAATTGATGTTTAATAAAAGTTTATCATGAAAAGAATGTCCATATTATTTTGTTGCATTGTTTCTACTTCGTTATTACGGGCACAATCGTATGATCCGGCAAAAGAAAAACCAAGGCAAAAAACAACGTTTCAAACAGCCCATATCTGGATACCCGAAATTGATGTACGTGCCGATGCTGCAATTGTTTATGGTGTTAGTGAAAGAAACCAGGCTCCGTTTGAAGAGCGTGTAAGATCATGGAAAGAAAAAGGTTACCAGGTTGACTTCATGACAGGCATTGCCTGGGGCCAATACTTTGATTATTTCTTAGGCAAATGGGATGGCAAAAATCATCTTGGCGTCGGACAGGTAACCATGAAGGGAGACACAATTATGCACGGCCACAATATGCCTTATGTTGTACCTGTTCAATCTTTTATTGACTATATGAAAGAAGCGGTTGTAAAAAGAGTAATCGATGCAGGTATCACCAACATATTTTTAGAAGAGCCGGAGTTTTGGGCACGTGCCGGCTATAGTGAACCTTTTAAAGATGAATGGAAAAAATATTATGGGTTCGACTGGAGACCGCAACATGAATCGCCAGAGAATACCTACCTGTCAAACAAATTAAAATATCATCTCTTTTATAATGCCATAAAACAGGTTTCAGCTTACGCGAAACAGTATGGTAAAAGCAAAGGCAAAGATGTTAAGGTTTATATACCAACACACTCCCTGGTAAATTATTCATCCTGGCAAATTGTAAGTCCTGAGGCGAGCCTGGCATCCTTACCCGGCATTGATGGTTACATCGCACAGATATGGACAGGCACTTCACGTGAACCAACTTATTTTAATGGAGAAAAGAAAGAACGTGTTTTTGAGAATGCGTTTCTTGAATATGGCTCCATGCTTTCAATGACGGCGCCAACAAAAAGAAAATTATTTTTTCTCACTGATCCTATTGAAGACTGGCCGAGAGACTGGGCTGATTATAAAAAGAATTACCAGGCAACATTCACGGCACAACTGTTATTTCCAACAGTGGATAACTACGAAGTGATGCCCTGGCCGGAAAGGATTTATACAAGGCCTTACAAAGTAGCGAATAGTGATAGCGAAGTACTGATTCCGAAATATTATTCAACACAAATGCAGGTGATGATAAATGTGCTGAACAAAATGCCTTTATCGTCCAATAAAATAAATGGCGTGAATGATATTGGTGTGCTGATGGGTAATTCTTTAATGTTTCAGCGCTTTCCAACACATAACGGATATGAAGACCCTCAGTTTTCCAATTTCTACGGACAAACATTACCACTTGTAAAACGCGGCATTGCTGTACAAACGGTACACATGGAGAACCTCGCTTACCCTGCAACATTAAAGGACATAAAAGTAATGGTAATGAGTTACAGTAATATGAAGCCGGATAAACCGGAGGTACATCAGCATATTGTAAACTGGGTTAAGAAAGGAGGTGTATTGATTTATGTGGGAAAAGATGATGATCCGTATCAATCGGTGATGGAGTGGTGGAATACAAAAAACAATCATTATAAGACACCCTCCGAACATTTGTTCACGTTATTAAATGTTGATCCATCGTCAGGCAAACAAAAATTCAAGGTTGGTAAAGGAACAGTGTATATAATTAAAGAAGATCCGAAAGAATTTGTACTGCAACAAAATAACGATACTGATTATCTAAACATTGTAAAGCAGGCTTATGAAACAGATGCAAAGGCAGGACAGCTTATAATAAAGAATAACTTTTACCTTGAACGCGGGCCTTATAATATTATTTCAGTCATGGATGAAAACAATGATTCAAAACCTTATCATATTAATGGGCCCGTGATAGATTTATTTGATCCGCAGTTACCGGTACTGGCAAACAAAGAGGTGCAACCAGGAGAGCAGTCTTTGCTGCTTGATCTTAACCGGGTAGAAAATAGAAACAAACCGCAGGTGCTTGCTTCCGCAGCAAGAATTTATGAAGAAAAAACAGATGGCAAAACCTATTCATTCATTGCTAAAAGTCCTATTAACACAAACAACAGTATGCGCATTTTGCTTCCTTCAAAACCAACAAAAACAGTTGTTATGGATAGTAAAGGCAATGTTATAAATGATGTGGATACATCCTGGGATGAATCGTCCAAAACATTACACCTTGGTTTTGCAAACAGTCCGGATGGAATAAAAGTGAGTC
>JAEZRL010000250.1 GCA_023440945.1 Bacteroidota bacterium | reverse complement strand
AAATTTACTACCTATGTTGTAGCTGTTAACGTTATTAGTTTGACTGTTGTAGAAACTTTGCATTACAGAAATAATGTTTTTTCAGCAAAGAAAATAATCAGCCTATGTCGAAAAATAACATCGTTAAATCTTCAATAAGCAAACTTGGTTACGATTTTATTTCGAAAGAATTTTTACCGCAAGGAAAAGACGAATATTACCTGCGCAATCTTCAAAATAGAAGTGGCATTTACTACAGGCAATTAACCGCTTATGAAATTGAAGTGCTGGTGCGCAATCGTAACACAAGTGATGACTGGAATAAGATTTTTGTATCTGATGCTTTTAATGCAGAACTGGTAAAGAACTGCAAATTTTTTGGGCTTGTTCGCATTGGAAAACTGGAACCACTTTGTCTTGAATTCAGTGATCTTAAAGTTCCGGTTGGCTTGTATAATTCAACCATTATCAGTTGCGATCTTGGTGATAATGTAGTTGTTGATAATGTAAATCATCTTTCGCATTACATCATCGGCAATGAAGTTATCATCGTTAATGTGAATGAACTGGTAACATCCAATCATACAAAATTTGGCAATGGAATTATTAAGGAAGGTGAAGATGAAAGCATAAGAATATGGCTGGAAATATGCAACGAAAATGGTGGCAGAAAAGTTATTCCTTTCAATGGGATGCAACCAGGCGATGCATGGTTATGGAGCAAATACAGAGATGATGAAATTTTATTACATCGCTTCAAAGAACTAACCGAAAAAGAATTTAAAAAAGAAAGAGGTTATTATGGCAAGATAGGCAACAGAACAGTGATAAAAAATTCCGCCATTATTAAAGATGTTTGGATAGGTTCCGATGCTTATATAAAAGGCGCGAATAAGTTAAAGAATCTTACCATTAATTCAGGAGAAGAAGGTCAAACGCAAATTGGTGAAGGATGTGAATTGGTGAATGGTTTAATTGGTTTTGGCTGCAGAATATTTTATGGCGTGAAGGCTGTTCGTTTTATCATGGCTTCGCATTCGCAGTTGAAATATGGCGCAAGACTTATCAATTCTTATCTTGGAAACAACTCAACTATTTCCTGCTGCGAGGTTTTAAATTCGCTTATTTTTCCAACGCACGAACAACACCATAACAACTCTTTTTTATGTGCAGCTTTGGTTATGGGCCAAAGTAATATTCCTGCAGGCGCAACCATTGGCTCAAATCATAATTCAAGAGGTGCGGATGGTGAAATCATTTGTGGAAGAGGTTTCTGGCCGGGCTTATGTGTAAGTTTAAAACACAATTCAAAATTTGCTGGTTTTACCATTTTAGCCAAAGGTGATTATAGTTACGAACTCAATATTCCTTTACCATTTTCGCTTGTTAGTTTGGATATAGCTCACGATCATCTTGTAGTTATGCCGGCATACTGGTTCATGTATAATATGTATGCGCTGGCACGCAATTCATGGAAATATGCTGATCGTGATAAAAGAAAAGAAATAATACAATTTCTTGAAACAGATTATCTGGCGCCTGATTCTGTTAATGAAATGTTTGCAGCATTAGACCTGCTTGCATTGTTTACAGGTAAGGCGTATTATAAAAAGTATGAAGCCGATAAAAATTATGCGGATGCAGTTTATCAGGATAAAGGTCATCAATTATTAAATGAACAAAATGATATAACAGAGAGTCTTGAAATAATTGCTGAAGGATTTGAATTTTCGAAACGTAAAACCATTATCGTCAAAGTCAAAAAAGCATACACTTTATACAGGAACATGATAAAGTTTTATGGCATTTCTCAATTGCTTAGATGGATAGAAGAAAGTTCTGTTGAAAGCTTTGAAATGCTTACAGAAACAATGCCGGAGCAGTTACAGCACAACCACTGGCTAAATGTTGGTGGCCAGTTAATGCCGGAAAAAACAGTTGAAGAATTGAAGGAAAAAATCAGGAGAAAAGAGATTGATAGCTGGGAAGAGCTACATGATTTCTACAAAGAAAAGGGCAACGAATACACACAGCAAAAGATGCTGCATGGATTAGCCAGCCTTGCAGAGATTGAAAACATTTCTTTGAAAGAAATAACGGTTTCTCAGCTTGATGAATGGTTAAACTTTGCTATTGAAATAAAACAATGGATAGTGAATCAAATTTATGCCTCACGTGCAAAAGATTATTCCAATCCTTATCGAAAAATGATCTACGACACACAGGAAGAAATGAATAAAGTATTAGGTGCTTTACCAGATAATAGCTTTATAAAAGATCAGGAAAGCGAGTTCGAGAATTTTAAGAAGAATATCTTTTTGTTGAAAGAAAAATTTCAGTTGGCAGGAGCAGGAAAGGCTTACTAAATCTTCCATTTATGTATGAACGTAAAACACAACCGCTGGCTTCAAGAAAAGTGTATTATAAAAGGCAATTCAGAAACTTTTTGTATATGAGTTTTTTTCTTTCTATCTGTTTAGCCATTGGCATTGTCGGTTATCACTATACAGCAAATATTCCGTGGCTTGATTCTTTGCACAATGCATCCATGATATTATCAGGCATGGGGCCTGTAGTAGAAATAAAAACCACTTCCGGGAAGTGGTTTTCGTCATTTTATGCCTTATTCAGCGGTGTCGCATTTATAACCAACATCAGTATTTTGTTAGCGCCTGCCATACATCGCTTCTTTCATAAACTGCATTTGCAGGAGAAATGATCAGTTGTCTTTTTTAACGAAAACTATCTGGCTGAAATCTGCTTTATGTATATCGTCGAAATACTTTGCGAGCAGTTTATATTCCGAAGCAGGAAACAGTCCTTCATTTCTCGAGTTAGTTCTAACAACAAATATTTTATTATTATCAATTTTAAATTCAATTGAATAGGCGCCGAATTTATTATTGAATGATACATCTTTCGGAACTGATTCAACTGCAAAGCCTTCAGGTATAGAAACTTCTATTGAATCAATGTCACTAAAAGAGTAATTGAACTGAATATCGAATTTTCTTTCTTTGTCTGTATTCAGCTTAATATCCTGCCTGTTAAAAAGATTTGGTTTGATGAATAGCCGTTTACCTGTTGTAGCAGCATAATTTAATGAAGTAACATGAATATCTTCATCAATAACAGGAATAGATTTTTTTTCCTCTTTATAATCAATTTTATCTACTTTATAAGTAGGAAGGTTAAGCGTTCGATTGAAGTATTTTTCCCTTTGCTCTTTTGTTGCTTCGTGAATAAGAATATGCTGAAGCTCCTGTTGTATTCCCACAAATTTTGTATGAACGTCCGCTTCTAAATTGCCTGCCTCATCAACCTTGGCACTTATCTTCCTTACTTGCAGGTTATCGTTCATAGAATAACCAGGCGTTTTAACCACATGTCCTCCATCATAAGCAATAAGCAATGCTTTCCTATTACCGGTGAAAGAACCCATGTATCCTGCAGATTCCGTTTGACTTGTACACTCGAGCCAAATAGTATCTTTTGGAGTAGGCACACACATTATAGCATGATTGAAATAGGGCGCCGGAAAATCTTCCCATAAACCTTTTCTTCCTGCACCTGCACTTATTAATACATAATTGGATGGAACGCCCGCCTCTTTTAAAATACTTACCATGTAATTTGATAATGCTTTACAATCGCCATAGCGTTTAGTTGCAACAACTTTTGCTTCAAAAGGCTGCCAGCTTCCGATGCCTAATTGTATGCTTATATAGCGTGTATTTTTTTGAAGATACTCATACAATAGTCGCACCTTTTCATGTATATCGCTTATGTTATCTGTCAGTTTATGAATATCTTGTTTTACATTCTCGGGCAACTGATCACGACCCTTATTAAGGGAAGTGATAAATTTTCCAAGATCCTGCCAGGTACGCATATCACCGGTATAACCGCCTATTTGAAATTGTGCCGGAGCAAGAAAAACGCTTGTTGTTACTTCTCTCCATGCAGGCTGAAAACTTTCAGATTCAATCGCCTTCATGTTTTTTACTTCCCATGTATAAGTAGTGGTCTTCTGGGAGTTTTTGTTTGGCTGCCCATCGTAATTGAACTGCTTAAAACGCAGTTCATATTCGTTTGGCATCTCGACAACCAACCTGCTTTGTTCAACTGAAAATCTTTCATCATCCTGCGGTTGCCAGTAAGGGAGGAAAAAAATACCGTCAAATTCCTGCTCATCTTCATATTCAATTGTGTAGGGATAACTGCGATAATAGAAGTTATGCCTTTTTAGCCTGTCGTCCGTCATCAAACTCATCTGGTCGTCGTAAGAAACATCTGCAATGTCTTTTTTCTTTACGTTCTTCAACCGTTTACCTGAAGCATCATATAAATTGCCATCGATATCGCTCAGCGATTGTAGTTTGCTATAGGAATTTTCATACTGCGCATAACTGTCGCCGGCTTCATTTAAAACAGTGATAGCATATTTATGTTTTATTACCGCTTTATTAATTCCTTTTATAACCACCCTCAGCTCTTCAAACCGTTTTATCGCATCCGCATCTTTTTTAAGAGAATCGGGTACCAGATCAACATTATAGCTTTGTGCTGCAAGCATAAAAGGTAACATACAAGCAGCAATACTTATCCATCTTTTCATGCAAATTATTTTGCCTTTTTAAATACAACTTGTTCTGCTTGTTTTTTTACCACATAGCTGAAAAAATCTCTCAGTGTTTGATAATCCTCCGGCAGAAAATTGGCTTTCTTGATATTTAAAATAGAACGCAACTGAATGTGATTTCCTGCAAGTCCTATCATGTATTCAAACATACCCTCATCTTCATTCAGTTTTACACGTGCTGATTTTGGCAACTCATCCACCACATAACCCTCCGGAATATCCATATTTAAAACGTAAGTTTGGTTGACGCAATAAGGTCTTTCCACCGGGTAATTTCTTTCTGCGGCTTTAAAAGGATTTTCTTTTATTTTCTCACTGAAGAAAGGATCAAAATATACCAGTTCATCATCTTCATTAAAGTTGAAACTGAATTCATATTTTACTTGTACAGGATCGTCATATTTATTAAGCGAATCAATTGATGTATTTTTTATATCAACATCATAAGAAAAGCTTTTTTTCAATCTTTTGAAATATTCTTCCTGGTTAGCAGTTGTTACATCATTCCGCAGATCCTTCGATTCCATATAACCCAGACCGGAAGAATAACTTCCTTCTATTTTATGATTCTCCCCGTTTACAATAAACACAGAAGTAACAGTGCTTTCACGAAGTGAGTCTGCGGAAAGATTTATGATTCCGGGCCATGATGCATTGATTATTCTTGCACTGCCATTGTAGCAATCTTCCGAAAGATGATTGAAGCCTAATTTTGGAACAGAAGCATCGAGAAGATAACTTTTATCGTCAATTGTTAACTGCGTAATAGTGTAATTGAATTTGGAAAGAACAGGATACATGTCGAAAGTTTTACCATGATCTCTTGTGCTAAGCAAAACAGGATTAACATTAAATCCGGCATTTTTAAGCATGGCTGTAAGCAGCATGTTTATATCTGTTACATTTCCTTTTCTTGTTTGCATCACTTTTTTCAAAGACTGCGATAAATATCTTGCGCTATAATCGGTACAGGTATAATTATCCCGAACAAATTCATATATTTTTTTGGCTTTATCCAAAGGCGCTGTTGCATCTGCTGTTGCTTTTTTTATATCATCATTAAGCCAGTTATTACCATGGGTTAATGCTTCACCAAAAATTTCGCTCTTCATTAATTCATCCGCAACATCTGGCCAGTTGCGCATCTTTGGCTTTACTGGTTGGTTAGGATATTTTACTGCAGATAGTTGAAACTCAATCTTTGCAACATGATTGGCTAATGTAGTTGTAAAGCTTTCCGGTTTTAATGCAGGAATATCTTTCATTGCCCATAAACTTGTAACCGTTCTTGCCGGCTGGGAAAAACTTACGGTAGAATTAAATGCATCAGAAGCATCACGAATATGGTACGTGTCATGTGCAATAGAAGCTGTGTCGATGGCAAAAGGATGATAGCCCTGCTTCAGCACAACATAATCGTAAAATTCCGGCACAGCAACTTCGTATTCGCTCCACAAACAAGGATAACCACTTTGAAATGTCCAGTTTGGCAAATAATAATAACCCGGGTAATCAATAGTGTAAGAATATTCAATAATAGAACCTTCTTTTAGGTTAGGAAAAGTGAATTTGTTGATAACAAAATCGCCCTGTTTATCCCTGAAGATAGAACTCCTTCCAACTTTTGTTTCTACTACCTTGCCGTCTTCAATGTTATAAGTGGAGGCACTGAATGAAATAAATTTTTCTTCATAACCTGATTCAACCTGCAATGGAATTTCAACCGTTGCAAGCGAGAACGCATTTTTATTCATTAGGCGAATACGTTCATGACATCTGTAAACTACGTCGAGGTAGCCGTTGTTATTCGGTTCATATTTTACTTTGCCCGCATCATACAAATACACAGCTTCGGCGGAAGAGTCTATCGCATAAGCTGCAGGTGCAAAATCTTCAGGCTTAACATCACCAAGTTTTACTTTCACCCGATTTGATTGACCAAATGAATGAAGAGAACTAAAAACAAGTAAACATGTCCCAACTAAAAATAAAAATCTCATAATACTTGATAAGGGTTTATAAAAGGAATTGATAATTAAATGAGATAAAAAGGAGAACCTGCTAGTAAATAAACTGTACAATGAAATTTTGCCAAACTTTACATTCACTTTCTCCTGTGCAGTACCATTAAGAACTAATATTGCAAGTGAAAGGGATAGGGCTAAAAATTTAAACATAACAGAAGGGTATGTTGGTTGAAGGCGCAATGTTACATGTTTTCATTTTTTTTAACATTTAATCCTGATGAAAATTTGATTAATTCTTCGTTATACACGGCAGTTGTGAAGGCAGCGGCAATTAAACATAGCTTTGATTTTTGTGGTATCGCAAAGGCTGTAAAGCTGGATGAAGATGCTCGCCGTTTGGAGAAATGGCTTCAACAAGGAATGCACGGTAACATGCATTACATGGAACGTTATTTTGATCTACGCACCGATCCTTCCCTGCTTGTTCCCGGCGCTAAATCGGTTATAACTTTATTGAAGAATTATTATCCTTCTGTAAGTCAGCAACCTTCTTCACCAAAAATTTCCAAGTACGCTTATGGTAGCGATTATCACGAAGTAATAAGAGAAAAATTGAACTTTTTTCTGGATGAATTGAAGGAAAAAATTGGTGATATCAATGGCAGAGGTTTTATTGATTCTGCGCCGGTTTTAGAACGAAGCTGGGCCCAAAGAAGTGGTTTAGGGTGGATAGGAAAGAATGGGAATCTAATTCATAAACAATCTGGCTCTTTCTTTTTTATTGCTACTTTGATAATAGATGTTGAAATGGATTATGATGACCCAGTTGCAAAAGATTTTTGCGGCAATTGCACGCGTTGTATAGATGCTTGTCCTACGGAAGCAATTCAGCCCGATAAAGTAATAAACGGAAGTAAATGCATCAGTTATTTTACGATCGAATTAAAAGATCTGATGATGCCGGATGAAGTAAAAGGAAAATTTAATAACTGGATGTTTGGCTGTGATATTTGCCAGGATGTTTGTCCCTGGAACCGCTTCAGCAAACCGCATAATGAAACTGCATTTTCACCTATTCCTGAAATAATCAATCTCTCGACAAAAGAATGGGAAGAGATGACTGAAGAAACTTTTAAAAAGCTTTTCAAACATTCGCCTTTAAAAAGAAGTAAGTTTAAAGGCATACAAAGGAATTTGAAGTTTATATCTACAAATACAATTTCTACTGGGCCATAAAACTCACCTCGCAAAAAGTTTATCCATGTAATCTTCTTTAAACTCCAGGTAAGTTGGACTTCCGGTAGGTGTGGTGTTCGGAATATTGCAGCCAAACAATTCTTCTATCAAAACTTCCATTTCTTTTTGCAAAAGTGGCTGCCCTGCCTTTATTGATTGTTGTCTTGATAAACAGCGTATAACTTTTTCTCTTTTGCTGAATTTAATATCGCTGCTAAAATGCTTGAACTGTTCTATCAGCAGCTCTATGGTATGTTTTTCGTTTCCTTGCAAAACGTCCGCAGGTGTTCCTTGTATAATAAAAGTATCGCCACCAAATGGTTCTATCTGGTAACCGATTGCCTGAAGTTCGGGCAAAAGATCTTCCAATAAAATAGCATCAGGTGTGCTTAATTCTAAAGTAACAGGAAACAAACTTTGCTGTGTTGAAACTCTTTTACCAAAAACGGCAGCGGAATATTTTTCATATAAAATTCTTTCATGCGCCAGTTGCTGATGCACCAGTATGAAACCACTTTGAGCAGGCGCAATTATATAGGTATTATGCAATTGAAGAAAAATAGCGTTTTCTGCTAACTGTATTTTATTCTTTTGTTGTTGCTCGTATAAAAAAGCGGAAGAAGCGCCGGTTTTATTAGATGATTCAAATTCTTTTGAAGAAATATCTGTTTCTTCTTTTTTTGTAAAGAAATCTTTCCAGTGTTTCAGCTCGCTTTTCTCGTTCGGTTCAATAAAGTGAGCCTGGTTTTGTTGTGTAAAAGTCTTATAAAGATTGGTGGAAGCTGCATTTTGTTGTTTGTCAGAAGTAAAAGGCTGATTTACCGCTTCCAGTTGCTGTATATCTGCATTCAAAGTAAAATCAAGTGACGGCGCAATACTAAATTGAGCCAGGGCATGTTTCACTGCAGCCTGTACAAAAGCATATACGATCTTTTCATCTTCAAACTTTATTTCCTGCTTTGTTGGATGAACATTTATATCCACCTGGCAAGGATCAAGATCAATAAATAAAACATAGAGCGGGAAGCTGTCTTTCGGCAATAAGTCTTCAAAAGCGCTCATAACCGCATGGTTAAGGTAAGCACTTTTAATAAACCGGTTATTCACAAAAAAATATTGATCACCTCTTGTTTTTTTTGAAGCTTCAGGTTTACCCACAAACCCATAAATATTCATGTAGTCAGTTGCTTCTTTTACACTCACCAGTTTGGCAGTGTATTGTGTTCCGAGTATCTGCAGGATCCGTTGTTTATGATTACCAGCTTCCAGATAAAAAATCTGTTGCCCGTTACTGGTAAGCGAAAAAAACAGTTGCGGAAAAGCCATTGCAACGCGGATGAATTCATCAATAATATGACGCAGTTCGGCTGCATTGCTTTTTAAAAAATTTCTTCTTGCCGGCACATTAAAGAAAAGATTCTTCATGCAGATATTAGTGCCGGCTGCACAGGCGCAAGGCTCCTGTTTTATTACAATGCTGTTCTCGATTTCAATGCAGGTGCCTAATTCTTCTTCTGGTTTGCGTGATTTTAATTCCACCTGGGCAACCGCAGCGATGGAAGCAAGTGCTTCACCGCGAAAACCCATGGTGCGCACCTGGAAAAGGTCGTCAATCTGTTTTATTTTGCTGGTAGCATGGCGTTCAAAACACATTCTTGCATCGGTTTCACTCATGCCTTTTCCATTATCAATCACCTGTATCAGGCTTTTCCCTGCATCAGAAACAATTAATTTTATTTCTGTTGCGCCGGCGTCCACAGCATTCTCCAATAATTCTTTTACAGCACTTGCAGGCCGCTGAATCACTTCACCTGCCGCAATCTGGTTTGCTATATTATCCGGTAACAACTGAATTATATCCGCCACTTTCCGTCCTTCTTTATCGGCAAAAAAACTAAAAATTAATGGTTCTGGCAGGAGCGATTTTAAAAAACAACGCATCTTTACAAAAGAATATAATAGCAGCAGCTTTATAAATCCTGCACAAAATCTTCCTAAAATTTTATATTTCCATCTATTTTACCCTACCTTTGCCGCCACATTTAAAGAGATGTATTTTTGGATGCCTTTTAAAAAGTATTGAGATGCCTTATTTAACAAAAGAACAAAGAGCTGGTATTTTTGAAACTTTCGGTGGTAAAGCCGGAAACACAGGCTCTATCGAGGGCCAGGTAGCGCATTTAACAGAGCGCATAACTAACATTTCCAAGCACTTGCAAGCTAATAAAAAAGACTTTTCAACGCATCGTGGATTGATGCAATTGGTTGGTCAGCGTAAGCGTTTACTTGCATATCTTCAAAAGCGTAACCTGCAAGGTTACCGTGCTTTGATAGAAAAGTTAGGTTTAAGAAAATAATCAGGAAACTTATGCATAAATGCTATTCCCAACCTTGTTAATTGCGGTTGGGAATAGTTGTTTATAGCAACCGTATTCCTTTTATAAGAATTTTTTATTAACACGATGCTGCTTGTGCAATTCAATTCCCTCCTGTTTGCATTTGCCGGTCGTACTTCAAACTTAGATTATGTTATCCCAACCATTAAGTGTTACATTCCAATTGCCAAATGGCAAAGATGTTACGATAGAAACAGGCAAATTAGCTCGTCAGGCTGACGGTGCCGTTACAGTTAAACAAGGTAACGCTATCTTACTTGCAACCGTTGTTGCCAATAAAGAGCCAAGAGAAGGACAAGAATTTTTCCCCTTAAGCGTTGATTACCAGGAAAAGTTTGCCTCAGCCGGCCGAATTCCTGGTTCGTTTTTCAAACGCGAAGGACGATTAAGCGATTATGAAGTGCTTATCAGCCGTTTGGTTGACCGTGCTTTACGTCCTTTATTTCCTGAAGATTATTTCTGCGATGTGCAGGTTTTGATTACGCTTATATCAAGTGATGAAGAAGTAATGCCTGATGCTTTGGCTTGTTTGGCTGCTTCTGCTGCGCTTGCAGTTTCTGATATTCCCATTAAAGAGATCATTTCTGAAGTGCGTGTGGCACGGATAAATAACGAATTTACCGTAAATCCAACACGTAGCGAATTGGCTAAAGCTGATATGGATTTCATTATTGCTGCCACAGAAAAAAACCTGATGATGGTGGAAGGCGAAAGCCAGGAATGTTCAGAAGAAGATCTTGTTAATGCCTTGCAACTCGCTCATGATGCAATCAGGCTACAAATAAAAGCACAGGAAGAATTAAGACAAAAGAAAGGTGTTACAACCAAAAGAGACTATCCGAAACCACCACAGAACGAAGAATTAAAGAAAAAAGTAGAAGATTTTAGTAAAGAAAGAATGTACCAGATTGCTAAAAGCGGAAGCAGCAAGCATGAAAGAAGTGATGCATTCAAAACTTTACGTGATGAAATGATTGCGAGTCTCGGTGAAGATGTTCAAGATGAAACAAAGAAGCTTTCAAAAAAATATTTTGAAGATTTGATGTGGGAGGTGGTGCGGAATATGATACTTGATGATCGTATTCGCTTAGATGGGCGTCAGTTGGATGTTGTTCGTCAGTTAAGTATGGAAATTGATCCATTACCTACACCTCATGGTTCCGCATTATTTACGCGAGGCGAAACCCAATCCTTAACTACTGTAACCCTTGGTACTCCGCTTGATGAATTATTGATTGAAAGCGCTGCCAAGTCAGACTACTCAAAATTCATTTTACATTATAATTTTCCACCATTCTCAACTGGTGAAGTAAAGCCTATGAGAGGCCCGCGAAGAAGGGAAGTAGGCCATGGTAACCTGGCGCAGCGTAGCTTGAAAAAAATGATGCCTGGTAATGAATATCCTTACACAGTTCGCGTTGTAAGTGATATTCTTGAATCAAACGGCTCTTCTTCAATGGCAACCGTTTGTGCCGGCTCACTTGCTCTAATGGATGCCGGCGTTCCTTTGCCAAAACACGTTGGCGGGGTGGCAATGGGATTGATCACCAGAAGTTCAGCCGGCAAATACGCTATTCTTACAGATATTTTGGGGGATGAAGATCATCTGGGCGATATGGACTTTAAAGTAACCGGTACCCGTGAAGGTATTTGCGGTGTACAGATGGATATTAAAGTAGATGGCCTAAGCATGGATGTAATGCGTGAAGCATTGGAACAAGCTCGCAGAGGACGTTTGTTTATTCTTGATGCAATGTATGAATGCATGCCTGCACCAAGGCCAGAGGTTAAATCACATGCACCAAGAATGGAAAAAATGTTTATTGATAAGGAGTTTATTGGTGCAGTTATCGGACCACAGGGTAAAATAATCCAGGAAATTCAGAAAGAAACAGGCACTACCATTAATATTGAAGAAGTTGCTGAAATTGGCGAAGTAAGCATCTTCTCAACTAATAAAGAAGGTGTTGAAAGAGCTTTGAATTGGATAAAAGGAATTGTTGCCGTTCCACAGGTTGGCGAAGTGTATGAAGCAACGGTGAAAAGCATTCAGCCGTATGGCGCCTTTGTAGAATTTTTACCAAAGAAAGAAGGCTTGTTGCATATAAGCGAGGTTTCATGGAAACGCCTGGATAGTTTAGAAGGGGTTTTGAAAGATGGCGACAAAGTGAAAGTGAAACTTATCGGCATAGATCATAAAACTGGTAAATTCAAATTAAGCCGTAAAGTGTTAATGCCAAAACCTGAAATGAAACCCCAACAAGGTGGGGCGCCTCAGCAGGACAAGAAAGAACAATAATTTATTTTATAAAAAAACCTCAGCAAAATTTGTTGAGGTTTTTTGTTAAAATCAGTTCGTCTGCTGATAAACATTCTATTTCACTTCTCCTTCAGGTTGTTTTACCATTTGTGCATTGACCATTATACGCACTTCATCACTAACAACAAAACCACCTGT